>JAAZLP010000211.1 GCA_012799265.1 Phyllobacteriaceae bacterium
ACATCGCCCGCCAGTCCGGTGTCCGCTCCGCCATGCCCATGTTCAAGGCGCGCGAACTTTGTCCGGATGCGGTGATCATCAAGCCCAATATGGCCAAATATGTTGAGGTCAGCAGGGCGATCCGCACCCATATGGAAGCGCTGACGCCCTTGGTCGAGCCGCTTTCCATAGATGAGGCCTTCCTCGACCTCACCGGCACCGAGCGCGTCCACAAGGCGCCCCCTGCCCTCAGCCTTGCCCGCTTCGCCCGGAAAATCGAGCAGGAGGTGGGCGTCACCATTTCGGTTGGCCTCAGCCACAACAAGTTCCTCGCCAAGGTGGCCTCCGACCTCGACAAGCCGCGCGGCTTTGCGGTCATCGGCAAGGCCGAGACGCTGGGCTTTCTTGAGCCCAAGCCAATCAACCTCATCTTCGGCGTCGGCAAGGTCTTCTATGAACGGCTGAAACAGGATGGCTACCACACCATTGGCGACCTGCAGCGCGAAGACCCGACGCGCCTGATGCGCCTCTATGGCGAATCGGGGGCTCGTCTCGCTCGATTGGCCCAAGGCCAGGATGCGCGCCGCGTATCAATAGACGGGGACATGAAGACCGTGTCGTCGGAAACCACATTCAACAACGACATTTCCAGTCTCGATGCCCTGTCGACGGAGCTGCTGAAATGCTCGGAACGCCTGTCGGAGCGGCTGAAAGCCAAGAACCTCGTCGGCGACACTGTTACGGTCAAGCTGAAGACCGCCGGATTTAAGTTGCGTACGCGCGCGCGGCACCTGATGATGCCGACACAGCTTGCCAATGTGCTTTATGAAACAGGCCTCAGCCTGCTACAGCGTGAGGCGGACGGAACCGCGTTTCGTCTGATCGGTATCGGCGTTTCGGGGCTGGAGACAGCCGACGGCACTGATCCGACCGATTTGCTGGAGCCGCAGGTAGCGCGCAAGGCAGCGGCGGAACGGGCCATGGACCGCGTCCGATCCCGCTTTGGCCGCACCGCTGTGGTCCGCGGCAAGCTCTATACCAGCCGACCCGACGTGACGTCGGCTCCGGCATCCGAAGAAGAAGCAGAAGACCTGGAAGGCAAGACCTGATGACCGATCCGATCCAAAAGCTGCGCGAATATGGCTACGAGCTGCCGTCGCCCAGCGTGCCCGCTGCCAATTACGTTCCGGTGACCCGCACTGGCAATCTGCTGTTCGTCTCGGGTCAGATTTCCAGCGATGCCAATGGCGTAGTTCAGGGCCGGCTCGGCGACACGATGAATGTCGTCCAGGGCGGCAATGCTGCCGAGCTCTGCGCCGTAAACATCCTCGCCCACATCGTCAGTTCTGCCGGCGTGCCGCTCCATGAAATCAAGCGTGTGGTCAAGCTGACCTGCCTTGTAGCCTCGACGCCAGACTTCACCGAGCAGCATCTCGTGGCCAATGGCGCCTCGAACCTGCTGGTCGGCGTACTGGGCGACAAGGGCAAGCATGCCCGCGCTGCCTTCGGCGTGACGTCCTTACCGCTCGGTGCCGCCGTCGAAATCGAAGCTGTCGTCGAAATCTGACGCACTATGCCCGGCTTGCAGCCGGGGCATAAGCCTCCCATATCGCAGGCACCAGTTTCCGAGGTTTTCCACCCAAAGTGTCCAGCAGCTACACGGCGAATATCCATCCTTCCACGGCCTCCATTCCGGCCGAAGTCTGGAACAGCCTCGTGCCGTCGACCAATGGGGTTCCAGATAACCCTTTCCTCGATCACGCCTTTTTCCTGGCACTTGAACAATCGGGCTGCGCCACCGGCAGAACCGGCTGGCAGGCGCAGCACATTCTCCTCAGCGATGAGAGCGGCAAACCGGTCGGCCTCCTCCCGCTCTTTCTCAAGAACCACTCCATGGGCGAATATGTCTTCGACCATGGCTGGGCCAATGCGCTCGAGCGCGCCGGCGGCCATTATTATCCCAAGATTCAGGGCTCGGTTCCCTTTACCCCGGCCACAACCCCCAAACTGCTGGTGCCGTCAGGGAGCCTGGAAGTCCAGGCGGCGCTGCTACAGACCGCCCAGCAATTGGCGGGACGGCATGACGCTTCCTCGGTGCATCTGACGTTCATTCCGGACGCGGAGTGGGAACTGGCTGGATCGCTCGGCTGGCTGCAGCGGACCGACACCCAGTTCCACTGGCACAATCAGGGGTTTGCGAGCTTTGACGAGTTTCTCGAGACCCTGGCCTCGCGGAAACGCAAGATGATCCGCCGCGAGCGCCGCGAAGCGCTTGCGGCTGGACTTGAAGTTCGCTGGCTAAGCGGTTCGGATTTAAGGGAAACGCACTGGGACGCTTTCTACGAGTTCTATGAGGACACCGGCTCGCGGAAATGGGGACGCCCCTATCTCAATCGCGAGTTTTTCTCCCTGCTGGGCCAGTATATGGCCGACCGCGTTGTCCTGATGCTGGCCTATGACGGCCATATGCCTATCGCCGGTGCCATCAATTTTCGGGCAAAGGATCGGCTGTTCGGGCGGAACTGGGGTGCCACCCGAGAGGTCCCCTTCCTTCATTTCGAGGTCTGCTACTATCAGGCCATCGATTATGCCATCGCCCACAAGCTCGCCGTGGTCGAAGCCGGGGCACAGGGCGAACACAAGCTGGCCCGCGGCTATGAGCCCGTCACCATGCATTCCGCGCACTGGATCGCGCATCCGGGCTTGAGGAGTGCCGTCGCCGATTTCCTCGAACACGAGCGGCCGTCCGTCGAGCGAGAACAGCAGATGCTGGAAGAGTTTACGCCATTCCGAAAGGGCGAGCGGCAGGATCGCTGAACCACATACTTGACCCGGGGGCTCTGCCCTTGCGATGTCTCTTTAAAGCGCTGAACCAGACAAGCGGAAAGAACAATCGATGTCCTATGATCCCAGCAACATCTTCGGAAAGATCCTTCGCGGCGAACTGCCCTGCCACAAGGTCTATGAGGACGACACCGCGCTGGTGATGATGGACCTCTTTCCGCAATCGAAGGGCCACACGCTGATCGTGCCGAAAGCCGGCTCGCGTAACCTTCTGGACGCTGATCCCGCGGTGCTTTCTGCTGTGATCCCTCTGATCCAACGTGTTGCCAACGCTGTGAAATCTGCCACCAATGCCGACGGCATCCGCATCGCGCAGTTCAACGAAGCGCCGGCCGGGCAGACCGTGTTCCATCTGCACTTCCACGTCATTCCTGCCTATGAAGGCGTGGCGCTCGGCGCCCATGGTGGTGGCAAGGCCGATGATGCGGAGCTGGCGGCGCTGGCCAAAGACATTGCAGCCAAGCTCTAGATCGCGATGACCCCATTCCGCCCGCTTGTCCTCGGCATGGTTCTGACGGCGACAGCCGGTTTTGTCGATGCCATCGGCTTTATCGAGCTGGGCGGGTATTTTGTTTCCTTCATGAGCGGCAACACCACCCAGGGTGGCGCCGCCATGGTGACCGGGCACTGGGGAATCGTGGGACTAACCCTCTCTCTAGTCGCGCTTTTCTTCATCGGCAGCGTGATAGGAACGCTGCTCGCCACCGCCAGTATCCGATGGGGGCCGGCGCTCGTTTCGGGCCTGGTCGCCCTTGGTGTTGCCGCCACTTTGGGGCTGCGCCTCAATGGTTTCAGTGCCGATCAGTCCATGCTGATCCTCGCCGCGGCTGCAGGCGCGCAGAACGCGATCCTGCCTATTCGCGGCGCCGTGAGGCTCGGCGCGACCTTTGTCACCGGGACACTTTATGTGGCGGGACAAGACCTTGCGTATGCCTTGCGCGGGAAAGTGCCGCGCTGGCGGTGGGTTCAGCACCTTGCCGTGTGGCTGTCGCTGTTTATCGGCGCAGCAATCGGAGCGCTGCTTTTCGAGCCGATGAACATTCATTCCCTGCTCGTTCCGCTGGCAATCTACGCAACATTCTTTCTCGGGCATGCCGTCGCGGGTCTGCGAAACTCCTGAGTTCCAAGGACTGTTCATTCCGTAAGCGGAATAAAAAATCCACGCCTGTTAGACGGGCGTGGATCAATTCGTCAGCGGTACCGGAAAGCTCAGGACAGTCTGGCGTAAGTCTCTGTGCGCTCTGTATAAAGCCGATAGAACGCGTCACCGACGACGGAGGGCTCGATCGCATCCGGGTTATCGCCACCCCAAGGCGTGCCCTTGATGCTGCCGGCAATCATCACTTCGCCCACATAAATTCCGTCAGCCGCCAGCTTGGCAGATAGCAGGCCTACCAGCTTGTGCTTGGCCGCGTTGGCGAGCGCCAGGCCCATATTGTTGGTGGCGGCGGCATATTGATCGAGCTGTGGGTCGAGGTCGCCAAAGGCACCATTGGTGAGAAGCACCGCGCCCCTGCCGTCGCGCAGGTCCGGCAGCGCTGCTTGAACACTGGCCAGCAAGCCCTTGATTGCAACATCGAATATGCTGCCGATCTCCGCCGAGCTCGCCGTCACAAGGTCACCCGCAGCGACGCCGTAAGCATTCCAGTGGAGTGCAGAAATGGTGCCGAAAGCCGCTTTCACCGCGTCGGTGACGGCCGAAACAGAGGCGGGATCAGCAGCATCGCCGACAAAAGCCTTAGCCGAAATGCCCTTGGCTGCGAGCCGAGCAACGCCCGAATCGAGCCGCTCCTGCGTCCGCCCCACAAGGGCGATATTGAACCCTTCGCTGCCGAATTTCTCTGCCACGCCGGATGAAATACCCGGTCCATATCCAAAGATAATGATCGTCTTCGTCATTCTACCCTCAGTGTCATGGGACACGAGCGGAATGCTCGGCGCGAAGATAATTACGTATCGCGCTTGTTCAGTTCGCTGCAGTTAGGGGCACGCCCGAGACTGAACAAGAGGGCACAGGAAAGTGCGTTGGGTGCAGTGTGCATGTGAGGGTAATTTTGCGTGCTGGGCACCAACGCAAGTCGGACCACGGCGCGCACCCGTGGTTTTGCACGCTTTATGAACGGATCCTGAACAAAAATGCTCGCTCAGGGCGTGTCACCCGGCCCCAGCCGGGTGACAACTGCTGCCTTCGCCTTCAGTGCGCACTCAACAAATCGCTGTCGGCGTGCTGATGTTTGCCCAGATCATCGACGATGGTTGCACTGGCTTTGTTCATCCCGGAGAGGGAGACCTCGGCGCCGCTCTGACGGAATTTGGCGATGGCTTTGTCGATGGCCGCGACGCCAGAGATGTCCCATATATGGGCGTGGGTGAGATCAATGATGACCCGTTCGGCTCTTGCGTTGAAATCCAGCGCCGCCATGAAGGCTTCGGTGGAGGCAAAGAAGAGCTGACCGCGGACGTGGTAGACGCGCGTTTTGCCATCCTCGCTGAGCTCAGTCGAAACCTCGAAGATCTGCGCAATCTTCCAGGCAAAGAAGATGCCCGAGAGCAATACGCCGACGAGAACGCCGATGGCGAGGTTGTTGGTGAAGACAACGAAGCCGACGGTGGCCAGCATGACGATGGAAGACGAGCGCGGGTGATCCCTGAGGTTGAGGATCGAGCGCCAGTCGAAGGTGCCGATCGAAACCATGATCATGATGGCGACAAGCGCCGGCATCGGAATGTTGCGCAGGAGGTCGCCCAGGACGACCAGCAACGCCAATAGATAGGCGCCGGCGAGAAAGGTCGAGAGTCGCCCCCGACCGCCAGAGCGGACATTGATGCCCGACTGGCCAATCATGGCGCAGCCCGCCATGCCGCCGAAAAAGGCAGAAGCGATATTGGCTATGCCCTGCCCGATGCTCTCCTGCCGCTTGTCGCTGTCTGTATCGGTTGCTTCATCAACGATCTGTGCCGTCATCAAGGATTCCAGCAGGCCGACGGCAGCGACAGCAATCGAATAGGGCAGGATGATCCAAAGCGTATCAAGGGTGAGCGGAACATTGGGCAGGAGCAGGTGCGGCAGCGCCGTGGGCAGTTCGCCCATGTCGCCGACATAGCGAATGTCGAGCCCGGCAAAATAGGCGATGAGTCCAACCACGATGATCGCGACGAGTGGCGACGGGATCGCTTTGGTCACGCGCGGGAAGAGATAGATGATCGCCAGCGAGAGCGCGATCAGCGGATAGGTCATCCACGGCACGCCGATGAGTTCGGGCAGCTGGGCCATGAAGATCAGAATGGCCAGAGCGTTGACGAAACCGGTCATCACCGATTTCGACACAAACCGCATGACGGTATGGAGTTTGAGGTACCCTGCCCCGATCTGGATAATGCCGGCAAGGATGGTGGCGGCGAGAAGATAATCGAGACCGTGCTCGCGCACCAGCGAGCCCATCAGAACCGCGGTGGCCGCTGTGGCCGCGGAGATCATGGCCGGACGGCCACCGAAAATCGAAATGACAATGGCGATGACCACCGAGGCATAGAGCCCCACCTTGGGGTCGACACCGGCGATAATGGAAAAGGCGATCGCTTCGGGGACGAGAGCAAGGGCGACGACCAGACCCGAAAGCAGATCGGCGCGCACATCCCGCACCCATTCGGCGCGGTAATTGGCAAAATTGAACATGAACAGAACCTTGGCGTCCCGCTGACCTGGGCGCCTCGCTGCTGTGACCGGGGGATAGGCGCCCGGAGAAGCCACCCGACGACATCGGGTCCGACGAATGCACGGTTTATAGCCACCGGGCAGGCTGGCGGCAATGCGGGCGCATAGTAGGTCTCTCTCAAGTGCTGCCCGGAAACGCTTCTGCGGCTATGGATTCGACTGCCGCTGGCATTAGTGGCAATGCTGCTCGCTGTCCTCTACTCCGGTACTACACATGCAAATCGATCTTGCCCTTTATCCCTGGCCCGGCCTGCTAACGGCACTGGTCACTGCGTTGGTCGTCTCGACGCTCGGCTTCCGCCGCACCGACTGGTTCATCTCGGTCAGCTACGGGCTCTCGATCGCGGCACAGGCAATCATCTTCCCGCTTCTGCTTCTCGGCCGTTGGGACATCTGGGCAGGTCTGCAGGCGGTGCTGCTCGTCGCCTATGGACTGCGGCTCACCACCCATATCCTGACGCGGGAGAAAAAGAGCTCTTATGCAAAGCGGATGGAAGGCTCATCCATGCGCAGCGGCAAGATGAATGTCGGCATGAAAGCGACCATGTGGCTCTCGGTCGCCCTCCTTTACGTGCTGATGTATTCGCCGGCGCTGATGACGCTCAATGCGCAGGCGCAGGGCTCGAGCATGGCCTCCCTGCCCCTCGGCCTCATCATCATGGCGCTCGGGCTTTTCATGGAAGGGGTCGGTGACTGGCAGAAGTCGGCGGCCAAGGACAAGCGGCCCGACGACTTCGTCTCGACCGGTCTCTATCGCATCGTGCGCTTCCCGAACTATTTTGGCGAGATGCTGTTCTGGGCCGGCGTCTGGGTTTCCGGTATTTCGGCCTATGCCAGTGTGCTGGACTGGATCCTGGCCTCAATCGGCATCCTCGCCATCCAGGGTGTCATGATCGGCTCGGCAAAGGGGCTCGAGAAGAAGCAGAACGAGCGCTACGGAGATCGCGCCGACTATCGGGGCTATGTGAAGAGGACGCCGATCCTCTTCCCCGTCGTTCCACTCTATTCGCTGGCAGGGAAATAGGCATGGCATTGGCGGAGGCTGGCGGCACTGTCTG
>JAAZLP010000212.1 GCA_012799265.1 Phyllobacteriaceae bacterium
AGCCAGCGCCGCTTCTCCCTCTGCCGTCAGCACAACCGGTTCTGACACCGCCACCTTGCGGCGCGCAAAAAGCAGCGCGATCAGGCCGACCAGCAACAGGACAGGCGCTGCAATCCAGAGCAGGAGCGTGTGCCCACCGAGCCGCGGATTGAGCAGGACGAACTCGCCATAGCGGTCGACGAGAAATTGCTCGACTTCCTCATTGCTGTCCCCGGCGACCAAACGCTCGCGCACCAGTACCCGAAGATCGCGCGCGAGATCGGCATCGCTGTCGTCGATGGCCTGGTTCTGACAGACAAGGCAGCGGAGCCCTGCCGAAATGTCCCTCGCCCGCGATTCGAGCACCGGGTCCGACAGGATCTCGTCCGGTCCCACGGCCATGGAAACCGTAGGTGTGATCATCAGAAGGCAGAGGAGCAGCGCGCGCAGCTTCATTCGGCGGCCTCCAGCACCTTGCGCTTGGCGCCCTGCGGCGCCCCGAAACGCAGGCGACGGTCGGTGAGGGAAAGCACCCCTGCCCCGGACATGATGAGGCAGCCAATCCAGATCAGCAGGATATAGGGCTTGTGCCAGACACGCACGACATGGGTGTCGGTGAGTGGCTCACCCAGCTGCAGATAAAGCTGCGAGAAGCCATAGGTCAGGATCGAGGCTTCCGTGGTCGGCGTGCCGCTCGCGACATAGATACGGCGCTCGGCTTCAGCAATGCTGACGCCACCGCCTGGCGCAGTCACACTGAACACGCCGACTTCAGCCGCATAATTCGGGCCCGGCACCTGCTCGAAGCTGTCGAAATGGATGCTGTAGCCCGAGAGCTCGACGGTCTCACCCGGATTAAGCGTCGTCACCGCCTCGGTCTCCCAGGCCGTCACCGCAACAATGCCGAGAACGGTTACGCCCAGGCCAAAGTGCCCAAGAGCTGTCGACCAGATGGTACGCGGCAGGCCGACGAGGCGTCGTACGCTTTCGCGGACCGGAATACGACCAATCTTGCTGCGCTCGACGAGCTCGGCAAACGACCCCAGCGCCACCCAGAAGCCCAGCAGGAGGCCAATCGGCACGAGGGAGATCGAGACGCCGCCCAGCGCGGAGATGAGGATGGTGAGGAAAACCGCCAGCCCTGCCGCGCCGGTCAGCCGCTGTGCAGCCGCCACCATATCCGCGCGCTTCCAGGGTAGAAGCGGCCCGAACGGCAGGATCAGCAGCAGCGGCGCCATCAGCGCACTGAAGGTAAAATTGAAGAACGGCGCACCAACCGAAATGCTGACGCCGGCAATAGCATCAAGGACCAACGGATAGAGCGTGCCCACCAGCACCGCGCCCACGGCCGTTGCCAGGAACAGGTTATTGAGGATCAGCGCGCCTTCACGGCTGATCGGCGCGAACAGCCCGCCCTGCTTGAGGGACGGCGAACGGATCGCGAAAAGCAGGAAGGCGCCGCCGATCAGCACTGCGAGAATGCTGAGAATGACGAGGCCGCGGGTCGGATCACTGGCAAAGGTATGGACCGAGGTCAGGATACCCGAGCGCACGAGGAAGGTGCCGAGCAGCGACAGCGAGAAGGTGATGATGGAAAGGAAAATCGTCCAGATTTTCAGCGCATTGCGCTTTTCCATCACCAGCGCCGAATGCAGCAGCGCGGTGCCGGCAAGCCAAGGCATGAAGCTCGCATTTTCGACCGGGTCCCAGAACCACCAGCCACCCCAGCCAAGCTCGTAATAGGCCCAGTAGGAACCCATGGCCATGCCGAGCGTCAGGAAGATCCAGCTCAGCATGGTCCAGGGCCGGACCCAGCGTGCCCAGGTCTGATCGATGCGACCGGAGATCAGCGCTGCAATGGCGAAGGAGAAGCAGATCGAGAAGCCAACATAGCCCGCATAGAGCAGAGGCGGGTGAATCGCTAGGCCGATATCCTGAAGGATCGGATTGAGGTCATTACCTTCGATCGGCGCCGGCACCAGACGCTCAAACGGGTTGGACGTCAGAAGCGTGAAGCCGGCAAAGGCTGCCGTCAGCAGGCTCTGCGTGCCCAGAACAAGATTGGTCAGGTCAGCAGGGAGACGACGGCTGAATGCAGCGACCAGCGCGCCAAACAGCACCAGGATCAGGATCCACAGCAGCATGGAGCCTTCGTGATTGCCCCAGACGCCGGAGATTTTGAAGATCAGCGGCTTGAGCGAATGCGAATTCGCAGCGGCCAGCTTGAGACTGAAGTCGGAGGTGACGAAGGCCTGCACAAGCGCAAGGAAGGCCACCGCGACCAGCACGAATTGCAGGATCGCGCTCTGGCCCATGGCCATCGCCAGACGCTCGCCGCGGCGCCACAGGAATAAGCCACCGACGGCCGAAACCACCGAAATGGCAAAGGCCAGGATCAGGCTGAAATGACCAAGTTCGATGCTCACTGGGAGGTCGCCTCCGGACGCCATTCACCCTGCGCCTTCAGGGCATCAACCACTTCCTTGGGCACGTAATTTTCGTCGTGCTTGGCCAGCACATTGGTGGCAGTGAAGCTGCCATCGGCATTCATGCTGCCCTCGGCCACGACGCCCTGCCCTTCGCGGAACAGGTCCGGCAGGATTCCGACATAGACAGCGGAGATATCCATGCCGCCATCGGTGATGGCAAATGTATTGTTCTGCCCCTCGCGGGTCCAGGTGCCTTCCTTGACCAGACCGCCAAGGCGGATCGGCTGACCGGCAGCGACTTCGCGGCTGATGACGTCGCTGGGCGAATAGAAGAACACGATCTGGTCGCGCAGGGCCGTCAGGACCAACGCAGCGGCGATGCCGACCACGACGGCCAGCCCGGCGATCACGGCCAGGCGCTTCTGCTTGCGGGTCATTCCCTTGCGACGGGTGGAGGCGGGCATGGTCATGGCGTGCCTTTATTCAAAGTCAGTCCCGCCTGAAGGGCGAGCGTATCAAGTTCACCGCGATCAAAAGCGGCAGGATAGGCGGCGACGGCGCGATCATAGGCCGCCTGAGCAGCATCGAGATCACCCAGCACAATGTGCGACTGCACCAACTGGGTCCATTCTTCCGCCGAACCACCGGAAGTATCGAGCCGCGCGCTCAGGCTTTCAACCATGCCGCGGATCATTTCCTCTTGTGCGTCAGCAGCTTCGTTGACGCCATCAGCCTGGGCAACAGCCAAGCCCTGACGGGCAGCGGGAAGCCACGGCTCCTCGCCCTGGGCCAGATCGATTGTCTGCTGCCAATAGTCTGCAGCGGCATCATAATCTTCCTGACGCATCAGTTCCGCGGCCAGGTAGAGACGCGACTGCACATGGGCAGGGTCAGCATCGGCCGCCGTCTGCAACAGCGTCATCGCTTCCGCCGACCCTGCTCCGTTAGCCTCGAGCAGCAGCGCTTCGGCGAGGCCGGTGAGAAGGTTCGGATTCGCGCCCTCAAGCTCGATCACTTTGCGGTAGGCATTTGCTGCATCCGCAAATCGACCCTGCTCAACATAAGCCGGGGCGATCACCGTCCAGCCGCGCGCGTCATCGGGCGTCTGGGCCAGCCGCGCCTCGATCTGGGCAACAGCATCATCAAGGGTAATGGTCTGGGCCCGCGCCTCAGGACGCTCGGCCAGCGGCTGCGCCGGAAGGTCCGGGCTCCCGAGAACGGCATAAAGTCCAATGGTCATCACCGCAATTGCGGCAAGGCCACCGAACAGCATGCCCTGACTGAGATCACCACTCACGCGGGGCTGGTTTTCGTTCTTGGCGCGCAGCACATCGCGGGCCAGTTCGGCCTTGGCTGCAGCAGCCTGATCAGCATCGAGCTTGCCTGTTGCCAGATCCGACTCGATGCCGGCAAGTATTTGCCGGAAATGGTTGTTTTCAGGGGCCAATTCTGACCCCTCTACGTTGACCGTGCGCCCGCGGGCCGCATAGAACAGAGCTGCGCAGGCAATGGCGGTAACGGCAATGGCGATCGACCAGAAAATCATCGGCCCCAGATGCTTGAGTACATGGCTAAAACAGGCACCGCCCTCTATAAGCCGATTGTGGCAAAAGGCCATCAAAACACCGCGTGAAGCAAGGGGCGCTTTGCCACAGGGGCCGGATTTGACGCGCTTCCTAATCGCATGAACGACACTATTCCCGACTATGCCGTGATTGGTTCCACCCCAATGGCTCGACTATTGGCGGGGCTGTTGGCGGGCGCTCATGGCAAACAGGTGATCCATGTCGGGGAAAGCGCTTCCAGCTATCGCCTGCCGCGCGGAATTGACCTTTCGACAGCGGTCCTTACCCGACCTGAAAGCTGGTCACTGCTGCTGCAGGGCATCGAGGAAACCCAGAAACTCCTCCGCCGCATCGGCGGGCGGGGCACCTGGACCTATGTAAATCCGATCTTTTTTGCCGAGGGCGCGCGGGCCGTCGAAGCCCTCTCGCATATGGGGCACATGGCGCGTGCCTTTGGCGTCGCGGCTGAACCGGTACCGACCTCTCTTCTCGGCAATGGCCGCACCGGCCTCACCCTCCGCGATGCCATGCGCTTCAATCGGGCGCAGTTGGAACCCGCCATCGACACCTGGCTCGACAGACAGGGCGTGCGGCGGCTCATCCCGGACAAAGTCACGGTTCGCACCGATGGCAGCACCAGCCTGCAGGTGTCGGGCGATGTGATCGAGGCGAAGCAGGCCATCTTGGCCGAAGACTCGGCGATCATCGCCCACCTCCCCCTGCCACAATGGCCCCGCCTGCTGCGTCGCCAACAGAATTCGACCATCCTGACGACGCCGACCCGCCCTATTGCCTCTCCCGTCATACTGGAAATAGCCAGCGGCTCCATGCTGCTGCAACAGGGCGAAGGCGGGATTGCCGGCATCGGCCCCAATGATCTGGCCTCCTTCGCCGCGCATATGCACGCACTCCTCGGTCGCGAAAGACAGGTGGAACAGGCGGGTCAGACCAGTTTTCAGGCCCTCGTCACGGCCGACGGTGCACCAGCTGTTGGGCGCGCTTCGGGCGTTGGCGCCGATGTCGTGGCCGGGTTCGGCAGTATAGGCCCCTTCCTCGCCCCAAGCGTGGCACGCTGGATCGCGGGCACCGCGGCAAGGGATGAGGACGCTTGGCTCGGCGCCCGGCTCATCACCCGCAGCGCCGAAAATTCCACCGTCGGAGACTACGCTCCGGTGGGGAGGAAAGCGCCATGAAGCCGCAGCCCAACCGGCTCCCCGCTGACGCGGCGCGCGGCTTTGGCGGCGCGGCCATTGACCGAAGCCTGCCCCTCACTTTCCGCCTCAACGGGCTCCAGATTTCTGGCTTCCATGGCGATACCGTGCTCAGCGCTCTCCTCGCTTCAGGCGTCGATACGCTCGGCGACCATCTCGATGCCTCAATCGGTCTCACACCCCGCGCCTGCCCCGCGATCTACCCTGCCGGACACGCGGGCGATGCGGCTCACGCCCTCCCTATGGCCCGCACCCCCGCCGTCAACGGCGCCGAATATGTGATCGCGGGCGCTCGCCGCACCAACCCGATTACGCGCCTCTTCCGGCCCGGTCGGCGCCTCGGCCTCCCCCTCGATCAGCCTCATCTTCTCGATGAGCCCTGGCGCGGTCGCGCTGGCACGCGTGAAACCGAAACTGACCTTGTCGTGATTGGCGGCGGCGTCGCCGGTCTCTCCGCAGCGCTCACCGCTGCCCGTTCGGGCCTCAGCGTCACCCTCCTCGAAGCCAGCCCCATTCCGGGTGGCCATTCCGGCCTTTTCGGCACGCAGGAAGGTGAAGATGCGCCGGAGGTCAGCATGGCCAAGCTGCGAGAAGCGGCAGAGGCCCATGATGCCATTCGCATCATCTGCCGCGCACACGCCTACGCCATCCGCCCCGGCCTGGTGCGCGCCCATGTTGTCGACCTCAAGGACGGCAAGCCGGTGGGCCGGGTGATTGATCTCGCAGCCCGTTTCATCGTCATTGCCACCGGGTCCCGCGAGCGCCTGCCGCTTTTCGCCGGCAATCGCCTGCCTGGCGTCATTGGCACGCTCGACGCCTACGAACTGGCCACGCGCTACGGCATCTGGCCCGGGCAAAGCGCCCTCGTCGCCACCAGCAGCAATTTTGCCTACCGCCTCGCCATGCTGGCCAGCGACGCGGGGATCACCATCCCGCGCATCATCGACACCCGCCCCGGCGCCGCCTCGCGCTTCATCGAGTTTTCGCGCGCCTATGGCATCATCCAGGCCTCCGGCACGCGCATTTCTGTTGCCGAGTGCGGCCGCGCGGCTGGCACCCTGTCCGTGACCGCCGAAGGCAGCAACGCCGAACCCTTCATCACCAATCGCCTCGTCGTCTGCGGCGGCTGGCAACCCGATCTCACGCTCTGGCATATTGCCGGGGGCACCAGTCGCTGGAGCAAAGCCCGCCATCGTCTCGAAGCTAATGGCGATCTCGATACGATCGCCCTGGCGGGCAGCGCTGCCGGTTTCTTCACCCGGCGCGCCTGCATCCAGAGTGGCGCCGACGCCGTGGACGCCCTGCTTGGCCGCCCCCGCAAACCGGTCGAGGATGTCCTCATCGATCCGCTCTACGAGACGCCCGACGCGGAAACCGCAATCGCCAACCCGGTGGATGGCGCGCCCACCTATCTCGACGCCGGTGCTGAATTCCTGACCCGGCCACAGCCTCGCCCCAGAAGCTGGACAAACATCTTCCGCCGCCAGAAAGCGGGCCTCACCGCGTTATCCGAGGCGCCACAGCCGCTCGCCATCAATGATGTGGCCGCCGGTGTTGATCTCGGCCTGATTCCGCCCGAAGCCGCCGGCCTCGTCGCCCAGGAACGGGTTGCGCTGGTCGCTCTTGGCGCGCCCGAGGGCGCTCCATCGATCACCGCGGACAGCCCGCCTCCGGCAACCGAAGTGCCGCCCTTCCTCTCAGGTCGGTTCGGCCCCGAGGCCCAAGTCGTCCGCATCATTCCGAGTGAGCAACGCCGCTTCGAACCGGGCACGCTGATCTATGACAGCGCTGACAAAAAGAACCCCATGCAAGCCATCGGCGTCGTCCTTCGGCCCCATGGCAACGCCGCAATGGCGATCGTCGCCAGGCAGGCCGCCAGCAATTGCTTTACGGTGAACCTACGCGATCACAGCCAGGCCTTCCCGGCCAAGGTGGCACTGGAAGAAATCGCGAGTTAGGCGCGTCGCTCCGCAGCCAGGCGCGCCCGCTTCAATGTCTCGGCATATTCGGGGTTGAACCGCACCTCGGCCATCTTGATGGCCGCGTCCAGACGAGCGCCGGTCATCGGATCGCCGGGCATCTGCCGGATGAGTTCGAGATTGCGCTGGATATGCAACTCAAGCGCCTGCCCGCTCTGGCTCCAGGCCTGATCGAAGACGGCATTGAGCGCCAACGAGTCGCGGCAATCGCGCACCGTCGACAGCAGATAGATGCCGTTAATTGCGGCCAGCATCCGGTCATTGTCGATCCGGTCGGCGCCCTCGCGCGGTCGGCGCATGGCCTGGTTGAGGTCGGTCGCGACCTCCTTGAGGCGCGGCTCGACCCGTTCGGAAACCATCTTGGTCACCGCAGAGAGCACCTGCGTCGCCTGGCTACCACGCGTAAATTCGATATTCCCGGTCAGCGCCCGTACCAGACGGTGGAACCGGTCCAGACTGCGGCAGGCAAGGTCAACATCGGGAAAGGGACCCGTCAACTGCAGCGCGTGCAACTGGTTCTGCGCGTGCCCGAGATAGGCTTCCAGCAGCGGCGTAAAGCCGTTTCGAACCACGGCAATCTCGGTGTCGCTGCCAATCAGCTTGATCACCGCAACCACCGGTTTGGTCGGATTAGCAACCTGCCCCAGCGCGGCGTGCAGAAGCATCGCCGCGAGCTTGGGGTCCTTGAGCGGCATGGCTTGCAGCGCAGTCCCCAGCGCAGCATCGTCCGTGATGGTGTTGATGGCCTTGCCGAACACCAGCGCCTTTTCGATCAGCGCTCGGTTGCGCAGGGCCCGGAGCACCACGTCGATCTCGGCCCGCGCATTGTCGCGCCCCAATTGCGCGCGAAACCGGCGCAAGGCTTCCTGGTCGGCGTCGATGCGCTCGAGCGCCGTCTTGGCGCGCGCGAGGATTTCGGGGAGAAGCGGCTCGATATCGCCCGCCGTCAACGTGCCGTTTTCGACACCGTCGGCAGAGATGAGATCCCGGCAAAGATCACGAAAAACCCAGGTCCAGGCGGCCTGTGCGCCTTCCAGCGACACCGACCCGGCAGAGGGATAGGGCACCGGCTCGCGAACCAGCACGGGGTCAATCAGCCCACAAAACGGCATGCGCGCCGAACCCGTTGAGGTGGCGCGCGCTGTCAATTTGGCTGAATGCAGTTTCGGTGCGGGCTGACTCATTGGGCCATCGGGTAAGGATCGTTAGCCAAGCCTACAGGGTCTTGGTAAATAATCCTTTCCCGACCGCCGCTTGGATCAGGCTGCGCCCTGGACGACGTTCCAGTTGCCGTTCTGTTCGCGGCAGGCAGTGCCCTTCTTGACGTAGTCCGTGCCGGCCATCTTCACCGTGTGGGTGAAGTCGCGGCAATCAAGATTGTTCACGCGGACATAGGGGCCGACCGACACCGAACCGGTGGTGCCGGAATCGCCTGCCCACTGACGCGGAGCGCCCGGACGGCCGAACTGCAGCGCATAGAACTGGGCGCTGTTGGCTTCGTTGGAATCCTTGGCGGTCATGCGCGCCAGAGCCGTCGCGTCGACGAAGCCATTGGCAATGCTCGTATTCACGCGCGCGGTCTGCACGCTCTGGGCTGTGGTCGGCATCATCGGCTGCACGATCGCAGGCTGGGCCACGACCGGCGCCTGCACCACCGGAGCACGGCTGCCCGTGCTGGAACAGCCAGCCAGAACCAGAGCGAAGATGGGAAGTGCAGCGAGGGTAATGCGATTCATATAGGTGATGCCTTTACGTGCAGAATTCAGTTCATCATGTGGTAATGCGGCAAAACTGCGTCAGTTCCGTGTCTGCCGCACCAGACCGCCAAGCCGTGCCGTCGGTAAGCGCAATTCCACCAGCAACCCGCCGAGCTGGGAGCGCTTGAAGTCGAGGCTGCCGCCATAGACATCGACCAGTTCCATGACGATATCCAGCCCCAGACCGGTTCCGGGTGTTTTCTCGTCGAGTCTGACACCCCGACGCAACACTTTTTGCGCCTCCTCCTCGGTCAGACCCGGTCCGTTGTCGTCGATCCGGATGAGCAGTTGCGTGCCCTTGGCGCTGCGCTCGCTGGAAAGGCGTACGCCCACCTGCCCCTTTGACCATTTGCAGGCATTGTCGAGCAGATTGCCCGCGATCTCCTCGAGATCGGCCTCATCGCCCCGGAACCAGGGCAGCGAGGCATCCGGCCTCTGAAAGGCAATGGTCACGTCGGGATGGATTTTGCGCATGACCCGCGTCAGCCGCAGCATGATCATGGTCGGATCGGCCTTCTTGCCCACCACCGAGGTCCGCGCCGCCAGACGCGCGCGCTCGAGATAGGTCGAGACCATATTGCCCATCTTCTCGATCTCGGAATTGACGACATCGGCCAGGGCGCCCTTGCGCGCCTGCGCTTCATTGCGGAGCACCGCGATGGGCGTCTTCAACCCATGGGCAAGATTGCCCACCTGATTGCGCGCCCGCTCGATGATCTGGGCATTGGAGCGCAGGAGTTCATTGACCTCTTCTGCCAAAGGAGCCAGTTCCGTCGGGTAAGTACCTGACACTTCAGCGCTATCGCCCTCGCGAACAGCCTCAACGGCGGCACTGAGCTTTCGGATCGGGCGCAGCGCAATGCGCGCGACGATCACCGTCATCACCGCCAACATGATGCCCACCGCGCCCAGCACGATCAGCGCCTGGCCGCGGAAATCTTCGACCAGCTTGAGGATTTCGGTGAGATTGCCGGCAACGGTAATGCGATAGGTCGCGCCATCCAGCGACACCGCCCGTTCCACCATGCGAAGCCGGGTACCAAAGGGGTCCGACGTCACCTCGGTGCTGCGCCCGAGCGCATCCGCACTCGCGCTTACCCCCGGGAGGTCAATGCCAACGACTGAATTGGAGAGATTGATGAGGCTGCCCGCATCATCGCGGATGATCCAGTACCAGCCCGAACGCGGGCGGTCGAAACGCGGATCGGCCAGCGCGATCTCTGGATCCTGCGGATCGCGCTTTTCCAGCAGCGAGCCGGTGAGGCTCTCGATCTGGAAATCCAGCGTGTCGGAAAGGCTCGAATCCAGCGTGCGCGAATAAAGGTCCGTCAGCAGCAGCGCCGTCGTCACCAGCGCGGGGACGAGGAATCCGGACGACAGCCAGAACAGCGATGCAGCGATGGAGCCCTTACGCAGCATGCGAGGTGCCCCGGTAAAGCGTCAGCGGCATCAATCCCCGACGATCTGATAGCCCAGCCCGCGTACGGTCTGGATGCAGTCATCGGGAAGCTTCTTGCGCAGCCGACCGACAAAGACCTCGATCGTATTGCTGTCGCGGTCAAAGTCCTGGTCGTACATGTGCTCGGTCAGCTCGGTGCGCGACACGACCTTGCCCTTGTGGTGCATGAGATAGCTCAGAAGCCGCAATTCGTGGCTGGTGAGTTTCACCGACTGGCCATCCACCGTCACCTTGCCCGAGCGCGCATCAAGCCGCACGGGCCCAGCGACAATCTCATTGCTGGCAAGGCCCGCTGCACGGCGCACCAGCGCACGAACGCGCGCCAGCACTTCTTCCATGTGGAAGGGCTTGGCCACATAGTCATCGGCGCCGGCATCGATGCCCTGCACCTTGTCGCTCCAGCGATCCCGCGCCGTCAGCAGCAGCACCGGGGTGGTCTTGCCGGCCCGACGCCATTCTTCCAGCACCGACAGCCCGTCCATCTGCGGCAGACCGATGTCGAGGATGATCGCGTCATAGGGCTCGGTATCGCCGAGGAAATGCCCCTCTTCGCCATCGAAAGCGACGTCGACGGCATAGCCGGCTTCGGTCAGAGCTTCCTTGAGCTGACGATTGAGATTGGTGTCGTCCTCAACAACCAGAATGCGCATCTGCGGCCCTCCAGATCAATACGCTATTGGGCGCTCAGGGTCAGGTTCTGGGCCTGACCGTCCTGACTGAGCACGCCGATAACATATACCAGCCTGCCGCCCTGGTCACAGACCTGAACGTTGAGGATTTCCGCATTCGGATCAACCCCCGCGCCCGCCAAAACAGCATCGAGCGACTTAATCTGTCCCGAACTCACCGCCTCCTGGATCTGGCGTTTGTCGAGGCATGCCTGGGCCTGCGTCGTACCGGTGCCGGCAACAGCCAGCGCCAGGGCCAGCGCGAGGGCAATGGATGCAGAGGGTTTTGGAGCGTGCGTTTTCATGCCCTGAGAATTACTGGCTGTAAACTGAATGGGACATGAATGAGGCAACCCATCAAAAAATGGCCAAACTATATCTTGCTCAAATCCGCCTTCAGCCCCTTGCGCAGGAAGATGATGGCGAGCGCTTCAAGCATCATGCTGCCAGACGAGCCATTGTCCAGCGCTGGAAGATCAATCCCCAGAACTTGCGCGAGACCGGCCAGCAGCATGATCGCTGCCACGATATAGGTCTTGTATCCCGAAAGTGCACTCATCGCCTCTACTCCTCCTGGTAGTGTGATCGGATTGCTGAATTTCGGAGCCGCGCTGAGCGCCGCCGCGCGGACGCTGGCGACCCGATTGGTCCAGCCGCGTCCGAAAGTGACAAAGTTCGATAGGCTCCGGAGAAAGGCGAGCCGACCATCGCAGACGGCATTGATCACGCGCACCGCATCCGCCTTGCGCGCCGTTTCCAGCGTCACCGGTCCGACAATCCCGTCGACCACCACGCCCAGCGCCGATTGCAGTCCACGGATTGCCCGGTCCGGGCCGGAATTGACGGCATAGTCGAAGACGACCAGATCAACGCCGAGCTTCCAGTCCCCTGCATGGCAGGCGTCCCAATAGTCAGCCCGATAGATCGCGCCCGCTTCCGCCCGCGACAGGTTCTGCACCTCGCTCTTGGGCAGGTCGGTCCAGGGCGAAACCTTGCGCCAGCGCGCCAGCGTCTTCCGCGTGATCCCCATATTGGTCGCCCCGCCCGGATCGGCCGGATGATCGACAAAGCCCCCCCTCATGCCGCAGCACTTCGGCGAGGCAGGCGTCAAACCGGTCAGCCATGATACACTCCCTGACCCATGTGCCCCGCCCCGAGGACGGCGCTTACCTGGGCAATCGTGAAAGCAAAGTCCGGGGCCGGCCCGCCAAAGTCGGCGGCCTGCTCAGCGCTCGAATAGGTAACCTCCGGCCCCGAAGTGTCGAATGTCCGCACCACGTCTCCGCCATCCAGAATGCTGACCCGCCAGGCCTCCGGCACATGCTCCAAAGCCGGTTCCACCACGCCCCAGCCATCACCATCCGCCCTGCTGCGCCGCAACCAGCTCAGCCGGATGTCGCCATCGTCCATCAGCCGCGCCCGCAGATGAACCGGCGCCAGTGGCAGAGCCGGCTCCAGTCCGGTTTCGATCAGCAAATCCTGCCCTGAGGTGTCCGCCGACCCCGCATAGACTTTCAGCGCCCGGCTCTCGCCCAGATGATGCGCCTCAAGGCTCATCACCGACGTGCCGCTCCCCAGCACCATCACCCGCGCACCACTCGCGGCCGCGCCGGGCACCGTTCCCTCCAGCCCACGCAGAAGGCGCGTCAGTCGATAGGTTTTCGCTGAGATCAGCTCCGCCTCAGCAAAACCGATCACCTCCCAGCCCGTATCCGTCTCGACCGCGACCCGATTGCCCCCGCCAAGCACGGCCAGTTCCTCGCCATCCGCCAGATGCCCCGAACTCAGCACGATCTCGAAAGCGCCGCGATCCCACACCGCCTCCGGCCCCACAACGAACGGCGACACGAGCCGCCCGATATGGGCAGGTCTTGACACTTCGCCCAGCGCGGCGCCGGTCGCAGCATCCACGATGCGGACGCTTCCCGGCCACGGATTGGCATAAGCGCCCACAACCAACCGGCTCCGCGACACGTCCTCCGGCACGGGCGGCAGATGCGCGACGACCATAACCGGCGCGACCTCTGCCTGCGGCACACCAGCTCCGCCGCGCGGCCGATCGACACCCGTCGCCACCGCATCGCCGCGCCCGACCGCCTCCGCCACAACACGCCGCATCGCCCCATCGCGGATTTCAACAATCTCAAACGGTCCTTCCGCGAGATCCGGCAGCGCCACCCGATCCCCCGGTTCAAAGCCGATCTCATTCGGCCGCAGGGCAAATTCCAGCCGATCACCTGCCCCCGCCCGCTGATCCAGCAGCCGCTCCGCGCCCCGCCTCGCGCCCGCGCCATCTAGCACCAGCGGCAGTGTTTCGGTCACCAGCGGGCCTGCTCCAGGCCTTAGCGCCGTCGCCGTCGCCGTCTGATAATCCCGCTCGCGCTCATAATGGACGAGCCCCAGCCGCCCCGGCCTTTCCGCAACATCCCCGCGCCGCCGCGACAGGACTGGTCCGTCATCAGCGGCCAGCTCATCCGGATCGAGCATCACATGGGCGCGCCCCAGCGCATTGATGGTCATCTGCCCCGCCTCATAATCGCGACGGACCAGCTCCCAGTCGATTTCGACGGGCAGTGCCACTTCTTCCATGTCGTTGACTCATCTGTGGGTCCACCGCCCCGCAGCCATCCGGGATGGGCAACCAGCGCCGGCGTCCCGACCCAATTCTGCGACCATGCCTGAAAGGTAACAGACCGGCGTGACGCGGGGATTAGAGGGATAAGTTTTTGCCCCTCAGGCGTCTACCTCGCCGTCCGGCAGGCTCACATAGATCAGGACGCCCAGGATCAGCTTGAAGACGCGGGCGGCAGAATTGAGCCCGTTCCAGGTCTCCGACATCCACATGCCGAACCATTCCCCGCCAATGGTCATGAACCCGACCTGCCAGACCAGAAAACCGAAGGTCAGCCCGGCAATCGCCCAGCCCTTCGCCCGGTTGAAATCACGCGCGCTCGCCTGCCGCGCCGCATAGAGCTTGCCGGCGCCAATCCAGCAGGCCAGCGCCGTTGCCACTTCGGCGGCAATGATCAGCACATAGGCGGCGTGGTGCGCGATCTCGTTATCGATTGCCCGATAGCCGATCGTGGCGTCGGGGAAGATGGTGTCCATCGCCAGCACATGCTGCACAAACGCAAAATTGCTGCCGTAGTCGGTGATATTGCCGAAGGCGACCAGCGTTGCATAAAGCCCCACCGCCGCCACCAGCAGCGCCTTGCTCAGCCTGACAATAGGCATGCCCCCTCCCCCAGACTCACATCATGCCGGTTCGACCCAGTCTGCCACCTTCTTGAGCACCTCGAAATCGTCATCAAGCTTCATCGCGGCTTCCGCCCGGCGCAGCGTCTGGCGGGCAAAGTCATGCGCGGCCCTGGTAAAGGCCGGATTGCATTCGGCAACCGTTTCAAGGCTCTTCATCAGCCGGATCATCACCTCGAGGATCGCCGCGCCATCGCGCGCCGTGGGGCGATAGACATCGTCCAGCACATCAGCCGGGCGGATACGGCTGACAAAAACCCGGTCATATCGGACCTCCTGGCGCTCTTCCTTCCAGTCGAGCAGCAGGCGCGTGGCCGTATCGATAACCACAATGCCGGTCCCCGGATCATTGATGCCCGCGGACATGGCCTTGTCGCCGATTTCCCCCAGCACGATCATGCCAAAGCGCGGGTCGCTGTCATAGGTGCGACTTTCGCCCAGCACAAAACATTCCGAAATCCGCTCGCGCAGATCGTCATCCAGCCTGCCTTCCACCAGCGCCAGCGGTTTCACCGGCGTGGCATAGGCCCCCGGCCGCGCCATGACGCTTATTTTAAGATCATGTTCTTCAGCCACCCGCTGCAGCGCTGGCATGTCGCAATGCTGCACATAGCCGGAGATCGGCGCGGGAATGGCTTCTCCCTCCGGCTCCCAGTCGAGGCGCTGGCCGCCCAGATAGGGAAACTCTTCCATGACATTGATGGCGTCACGCGTCGCCTTCTCCACCGCGCCGATGGTGTAGCCGACGCGGCCAATGGCCGATATCTGCCCGATCCAGCGGATCAGCGAGGTGACGACCAGCACCACAACGCTCAGCGTCACCACGAAGAGGAAGAGCCGCCCGGCCTCGCTATAGATGCCTATCGAAAGCCCGATAATGCCGACGATGGAAAAGAGAAACGCGCCGATAAAGACCGAGATCGAGGTCTGCGCGCGCAGGTCCCCCGCAATCAGCGGCACAGCGCGCGGCGTCGTCGCCGCCGAGGCACCGGAAAAGGCGCTGACCACCGTCGACAGCGCAAACACGGCCACGGTGAGCAGGCTCGACGCCAGGATCTGCAGGATCGTCTGCACGGCATTGGCCGGCATGATGAAAGGCAGCTCTTCGGGCGCATACAGCGCCAAGAGATAGGCGATGACGATGGTCAGAAGCGCGATGCCGGAAAATGCTGCCGGCAAAAACCACATGCGCTGCACCAGCTGGCGCAGCTTGAATTTGAGATAACTCATGAGCCCTCCACATGTTCACGCACTAAACGCGGGCGGGCTTAAAAGGTTGTCAGCTTGGGGTTTTTACGCCCCGAAGATCCGCTTCGCCTCAAGCGCCAGCCCAAGACCGACGCTGCTCAACACGTCCGTGCGCACCACCTCTGCTTCCGGGAACAGGGCGCGCAGACGCCCTGAAACCGCCGGCACCAGTGTCGAACCACCGGTGAGGATCAGGCTATCCACATCCCCGGCAGAAATGCCAGCCAGTCGCAGCGTTTCGCCAATCGTCGCCTCCAGCTTGCCCACCGAACCGTCCAGCGCCTCGCCCAGCTGGCCAGCAGTAATCTCCGTTTCGATAAGCCGGTCGCGCACGGGGAAACGGAATTGGGTCAGGTCCGCATCCGAGAGGGCGATCTTGGCCGCTTCCACCTCACCCACCAGCCGGTGGCCCAGCCGGTCTTCCACCAGCATGATCATCGTCTCCACCCGCTCGGCTTCAATGGCCTCGCGCATGGTCGATTTGAGGTCGCGGATCGCCTGCGCGTCATAGAGCCGGTTGATCCGGTGCCAGGTCGACAGATCAAAATAGGGCGCTACCGGCAGGTGCCGCTTGCCGTCCTTGGTCAACGACCCCAGCCCCAGCTCCGGCATGACCCGGCTCATCGCCAGCAGGCGGTCAAAATCGGTACCGCCGATATGCACACCGGTCGTCGCCAGAATGTCGCCGGACCGATCCCCTGCCCCGCGTCGCTCCGGCGACACTCGCACCAGCGAAAAGTCCGAGGTACCGCCGCCAAGGTCAACGATCAGCGCCAGCTTTTCGCCCGATACCTGTCGCTCATAGTCGAGCGCTGCCGCGATGGGCTCAAACTGGAACCCGATGTCCTTGAAACCCTGTGCCCGCACAGCGGTTTCCAGCTGATCCTGCGCCTCGCGGTCCGCAACCGGATCATCATCCACAAACTGCACCGGCCGGCCCATCACCACCTGCGTCAGCTCATCGCCCAGCTTTGTCTCGGCGCGCTGTTTCAGCTCGCCCACATAGGTGCCGATGATCTCGCCAAAGCCGAGTCGCTTCGCCTTGATCCGCGTTGTGTCCTTATAGAGCGCCGTCCCCAGCACGCTTTTCAGCGACCGCATCAAGCGACCTTCGGCCCCGGTCACATATTCGCGCACAGCCGCGCGGCCGAAATGGACCTGATTGTCCTCGAACCCGAAGAAGAGGACGCTCGGCATGGTCTGGTTGTCGCCTTCAAGCGCCAGCAATTGCGGCTGCCCGTCCCCGCCGATGCGACCGAGCGTGGAATTGGACGTGCCAAAGTCGAGGCCGCAAGCAAGGGACATGTCGAGGATCTTCATTCAGAGGGGCGCCAGAGGCGCAAAGGACGGCCCTCATAGGCAAGTTGTCGCCCCAAGGCAACCGCGCGCTATGCCTCACCGAATAGCTGGCTCTCAACACCCACCGCGCCGCCCTCGGACCTGATCCGAGGGCCACTCTCAACGCCCGACACGAAAAGGCCCGGCGTAAGCCAGGCCAATTTGAAAACGGATGCTTCGGCAGACGCTGACTGCCCTCAGGCCGCCTTCTTGCGCTTTTCTTCCACGCCGCGCAGATCGACGACCTCAAGCCGCCCTAGACCACGCCGCTGCGCCTTCTTCACCGCCTGCTGCGCATTGGTGAACACCGAGCGATCGAGATTGCTCGCCGGATTGACCACGGCAAGGCCCATGCTCATCGTGACCTGACCGGCATGGCTGGCGCGGTGCGGCAGGCCGGCGCGGCGGATTGCCTTGGCGATCTTGGCAGCCAGTTCGCGCGCCATCAGCACGGGCATATCGGAAAGGATCAGTACAAAGCCGGCCCGGCCCATCCTGAGGCACCGGTCACTATCGCGCGTCAGCACGGAGCGGATCGTATCTTCGAGCGTCGCCAGGCAATTTTCCGAGGCTTCGCGACCATAAGTGGCGAAATATTCCGTCTGGCTGTCCATTTCGATGGTCAGCACGCAAAGCGAAACATGGCGCTGCGCCGATTCGGCCCAGCCGCGGCGCAGTTCGTCGTCGATCCGCTGTGCCGGACGGGACTTCTTGTGGGGCTTGCTGATTTCGGCGCGACCATATGCCGGTGCGGGCGCGTCGCCGCCGCGGCCGAGTGCTGCCCGCACCCGGGCCCAGAACCCGTCATTGCCGCTCATGGTCACCCTGTTCATGGAGCCCTTCCTAGGCGCTTCTTGTGGGAAAGATCACGCCACAGAATGGTTAACAGTCAGTAAGTAGAGC
Organism: Phyllobacteriaceae bacterium; assembly: GCA_012799265.1. Classification (GTDB taxonomy): domain Bacteria; phylum Pseudomonadota; class Alphaproteobacteria; order Rhizobiales; family Devosiaceae; genus Devosia. The sequence goes on from JAAZLP010000212.1 coordinate 17,792, forward strand.
CCACATCAAAGATGTTCCGGGGGCTCCCATTCGGGCCAGTCGACGGCGTGGGCTTCCCAATCGTCGGGGTCCACTTCACTCTCGAGAACCGTCCGTCCCTTTACGGATACGCCCACATCGACCACCGTCTGCGGGTCGCCGGAAACCAGCGGATGCCACCAGGCGAGGCCCTTGCCTTCCGCGATGCGGCGATAGGCGCAGGTCGTTGGTATCCAGGAGATTTCCCGCACATTGACGATGTCGAGCTTGATGCAGTCGGGCACCTTCTGCTGGCGGTTCGGATAGTCCGTGCAGGCGCAGGTTTCCCCATCCAGCAGCTGGCAGCGGACATCCGACGTGATGATGGTGCCGGTATCTTCGTCTTCCAGCTTGAGCAGGCAGCAACGGCCGCATCCATCGCAGAGGGCTTCCCACTCCGCAGGGCTCATTTCTTCGAGCGTTTTTTCTTCCCAGAAGGCCATGTTTAACTTTGCGCGTTCATGCTGTTGCCGGTTTGCCCTTGTCGGCGGGCGAAGGCAATCATATTCCAGCGATTGTGTTGCCTCGGCAGCAGGCCC
>JAAZLP010000213.1 GCA_012799265.1 Phyllobacteriaceae bacterium
GCAATCATATTCCAGCGATTGTGTTGCCTCGGCGGCAGGCCCAAGGCAAGAGTGAGATCGAGGTCACCGGGGTTGGGCGTGCAGGATCCATTCTATACGAAGGAAAAAAAGCGCAAGCCTGCCAGCGGCATGCTGGCGGCGGATGCCTGGCTTGATTCCTCGCTTTATGAATTCTGGCAGACCCTTGCCCGCGCCTATACGCGTTTCCAGGACTTCATGTCCCGGTTTCACGTTTCCGGTATCAGGCGCTTCTTTGTCGAAATCCTCTCCGACGCCTTCAGCTTTGGTGCCATCGGCGCGGTGCTGATGACCGCGCTGGCCCTGCCCGCCTTCGACATCATTGATCGCGGCGCCTTCAACAAGGCCGAGGATTATTCCGTCGTCTTCCTTGATCGCTATGGCGAGGAGATCGGTCGTCGCGGCATCCGTTCGGACGACAGTGTCGCCCTCGACCAGATGCCCGACTATCTCATCAAGGCGACGCTCGCGACGGAAGACCGGCGCTTTTACGAGCATTTCGGCATCGACGTCGTCGGCACGCTGCGCGCGCTGATGAGCAATGCCCAGGGCGACAGCGGCATGCAGGGCGGCTCATCGCTCACCCAGCAGCTCGCCAAGAACATGTTCCTCACCGCCGAGCGCACGCTCGAGCGCAAGATCGTGGAAGCCTATCTCGCGATCTGGCTCGAATGGCATTATTCCAAGGACCAGATCCTCAAGCTCTATTTTGACCGCGCCTATATGGGCGGCGGCAATTTCGGCGTCACCGCCGCTGCCGATTTCTATTTCGGCAAGCGCGTGCAGGACATCAACCTGGCCGAAGCCGCCATGCTGGCCGGCATGTTCAAGGCGCCAACGCGCTACGCCCCCCATGTCGACCTTGCCGCCGCGCGCGGTCGCGCCAATCTGGTGCTCACCAATCTCGTTGCGGCCGGCTTCCTCACCGAGGGCCAGGTCACGGCTGCCCGCCGCCATCCGGCCGCGCCGGTGGACCGCACCGCCGATATCAACTCGCCGAACTACTTCCTCGACTACGCCTTCGAGGAAGCCAAGAAGATCATCGACGAGACCGGCGCGCCCGGGAACAATTTCATCGTCCACACGACGATCGACACCACCCTCCAGGCCTATGCCGAAGAAGCCGTCATTTCGGTCATCCGCGAACAGGGTGAGCAATATCGCGTCGAACAGGGTGCAATGGTCGTCACCGACACCGAAGGCGCCATCCGCGCCATGGTCGGCGGCACCGATTACGCCAAGAGCCAGTTCAACCGCGCCATCGTCTCCACCCGCCAGCCGGGTTCAGCCTATAAGGTCTTCGTCTACGCCGAAGCCCTTGAACAGCTCGGCCTCAAGCCCTCCGACCCGATTACCGACCGCCCGGTCTGCATCGGCGACTGGTGCCCGCAGAACTATGGCCGCAATTACAAGGGCACGGTGAGCCTGCAGAGCGCCTTCGCGCAGTCGCTCAATACCGTCCCCGTCACTCTCTCGATCAAGACCGGTCGCGAGCCCATTGCCCAGCTCAGCTACAAGATGGGCCTCCGCGCCGAATATCCGGTGACCCGCTCGCTGGCCCTCGGCGTGGCCTCGGTCTCGGTCATCGACATGACCTCGTCCTATGCGGTCTTTGCCAATCACGGCCTCAAGACGCCGGCCTATGGCCTCACCCGCATGACCACGCTCAACGAAGAGCTGATCTGGGAACATGACGTCAACGAGGAGAAGGAACGCGTCCTCTCCGAGCAGACCGTCGCCTACATGAACCAGATGATGTACTCGGTGACCCAGTCGGGCACCGGCACCCGCGCCCGCATCGAAGGCGTGCCGACCCTGGGCAAGACCGGCACCACGACCTCCTATCGTGACGCCTGGTTCGCCGGCTTTACCGGCAACTATGTTGCCGCCGTCTGGTTCGGCAATGACGATTACCGCACCACCAACAATCTCACCGGCGGCACCCTGCCCACTCTGGCGTGGCAGAAATTCATGGCCTATGCCCACACCAATATCGAGATCAAGCCGGTCTTCGGCGTCGACTTCGTGCCGACCCAGACCATTATCGCCGATGCCGACGATGCGCTTGAAGAGGAAATCATCGAGCGCCCACCGAGCCTGAAACCCGCCGCCGCGCGCAAGCTGCTCGATCTGGCCACACGCCTCGAGACCACGTTGAGCAATCTCGACGTCCCGGCCGATACGGCCAATGTGCGGACGCCACCGGTCACACAGGGCCTATAGGCTTATTCTGCCGCCCGCCGGAAATAGCGCCCGGAAAAGGTGACGTTCATCCCGCCGCAGGAGTAATTGTCCTTGGCGTCAAAATAGCTCGCGTCGGGACCAAACTTGATCTTGATGACGCAGTCATACTGCTCGGCCTCGCTGGCAGGCACCGTGCCCTCTTCCGCTACCGCGAAACTGAAGCCCTTGTTGGAGATCCAGTCCCTGGGCACGGACGCACTGAACTCGCCCATATTGACCCCGCCGCGCTCCACGCGCTCCGGGTCACCCATGCCCCAGGTGGCATTGCCCTCAATTTCCAGACCGTCATCGCCCAGCGTGATGGTGATGAACTGCTCATCAGACGCAGAGAACGCGCCAACATATTGGCTGAGGTCCTCGTCACCGGCATAGGCGCTACCGACCAAAAGGCTGGCCGCGAGAACAAGGCTCGGAAAAGTCTTCTTCGACATCACAGTTCCTCCGCCC
>JAAZLP010000214.1 GCA_012799265.1 Phyllobacteriaceae bacterium
GCGCCGCCACTACCGAACCAGCGAAGCCACCGGCGCCGGCATTGTTCATGTCCGCAATCTTGGAATTGAGCTGGCTGTCGTAATTGCTCCACAGCGGCATCGGCCAAAGTGGGTCTTCAACACCGGCCCCTGCCTGGGCAATGCCCGAAGCAACCGCGCCATCATTGGAATAAATCGCCGGAAGGTCCGGGCCAAGCGCGATGCGCGCCGCGCCCGTCAGTGTCGCCATGTCAATGAGGAGGTCTGGCGCCTCCTCGTCAGCAAGCGTGAGTGCGTCGGCAAGGATCAGGCGGCCTTCCGCATCGGTATTGCCGATTTCCACCGTGAGGCCAGCGCGCGAACGCAGCACGTCGCCGGGCCGGAAGGCACCACCGGCTATGGCGTTCTCGACGATTGGCAGAAGCACGCGGAGACGAACCGGCAGTCCTGCCGAGACGATGGTATGGGCAAGGCCAAGGACATTGGCCGCACCGCCCATATCCTTCTTCATCATCAGCATGCCGGCTGCACTCTTGATATCGAGGCCACCGGTATCAAAGGTGACGCCCTTGCCCACCAGGGTGACCTTGGGATGGCTTTCGTCGCCCCAGGTCAGGTCGGCCAGACGCGGCGCCTGTGCCGAAGCGCGCCCCACGGCATGGATCATCGGGAAATTGGCGCTGAGAAGGTCCTCGCCGACCGTGACGGCAATGGCCATACCGTTGCGACGAGCGAAGTCGCGCACGGCCTGTTCCAGCGCGTCTGGCCCCAGATCATTGGCCGGCGTATTGATGAGATCGCGCGCCGTGACCGCGGCCGTAACCTGACGATCCACCTCGCCAGCGTCGGCTGCTTCTGGCAGCACCAGCGTCGCGCCCGGCTTGGCCTCGCGATAGCGATCAAAGCGGTAGGCCCCGAGTCGGAAGGCAATGGCGGCCAGCGTCGGATCGCCATATTCGCCCTCCAGCCGATAGCTGCCCTCAGGCAGGTTCTGTCCGGCGATACCCGCAAGGAAGGGTGAGCGCCCCTCTTCCGCGCCTGTGCCGAAGAGCCAGAGCCCGACATGTCCCTCTGCATCGGGCATGGCAATCAGTCGACCGCGCTGGCCGGTAAAGCCATGCGCCCCGGCCCAGGCCTGCTGCTGCGGCGAGAGCCCTGCCCCTTCCAGCCCACCCTCCGGGACGAAACGCAACAGTGTGGGGGTGGGATCGGGCATGGTCAGTCTCCTTTTGGCCTGTGTTCTAGCCCGCCGCGCCAGGCTCGGCAACGCGGGGGAAGGCCGGTTTAACGGGGCGTTAGGGTTAATGATCTATTGCTGAAGCCAATGGCGGGGAAGTCAAAAATCCGCGTGCCATGGGAGTTCAAATTGCCACAGCCTAATCGGATCATTGCGATCATGCGCCCCCTGCTTCTGGCAGGCGTTGCGGCGCTTGCGCTGTCCGCCTGTGCGTCCAATCGCGGTCAGCTCGCCAGCACGGACTATTCGGCCTCGGGAGCCCAGGCATCGCTGCCTGAACTGACGGCGCGCTATCGGGCCAATCCACGTGACCGCGCGCTGGTTATTCAATACGCTGCCGCCCTGCGCGCTGCCGGTCAGCCACAGCAGGCCACTGCAGCGCTTGAACAGGCCATCACGGCCTATCCCAACGACCTTCAAATCAGCATTGCCTACGCAAAGGCCCTGACGGCTGCCGGTCGCTTCGATCAGTCCCTGGGCGTGCTCAACAATGTCATCCGCCCCGACGCGCCGGACTGGAACGCGCTGCTCGTTAAGGGCGCGACGCTCGACCAGATGGGCCAGAACGAGGAAGCCCGCCGCATTTATGCGCAGGCTGCCATCCTCGCGCCCGGTGAAGCCTCCATCGAGACTAATCTCGGCCTTTCCTACGCCATGACCAATGATCTGCCCCGGGCCGAGCAACATCTGCGGCGCGCCGTCCAGATGCGTGGCGCCAATACCCAGACACGGCAGAACCTGGCGCTCGTTGTGGGCCTGCAGGGTCGCTTTGCGGAAAGTCGCGCGATCTACGCCGCCGAGCTGCCTCCTGAGCAGGTTGAGTCCAACATGGCCTATGTCCGGGCGCTGCTGACCCAACAGAACCGCTGGGATCTGATCGAGAAGGGCTGACCGCTCGCTCGCAACCCGTCAAACAAAAGCCCGGCCTGGATATCCAGCGCCGGGCTTTTGGTTTGTGCCTTGTGGCGGGGCGCTTAGCCCGCGCCCATCGTGGAGGCCACCCCGCCCCCGGCAAAGACCTTGATCATGGCGGGCGACATGATGACGATGAACAGCACCGGCAGGAAGAACAGGATCAGCGGCACGGTCAGCTTCGGCGGCAGCGCGGCGGCCTTCTTTTCGGCCTCCATCATGCGCGTCTCGCGCCCTTCCTCGGCCATCACGCGCAGAGCCTGTCCAACTGAGGTGCCGTAGCGGTCGGCCTGGATCAGCGCTGTCATCA
>JAAZLP010000215.1 GCA_012799265.1 Phyllobacteriaceae bacterium
AGCAGCACCGCCGCGACGCAGACCGCAGCCGATCCCGCCAGCGCCAACACGAGGTGAAGCCCGGGCAGGGCGGCCCAGCCCATCTGCGGGTGCACCGGGTCCATCTGGAAGCCGGGCGAGAACACCAGCAATCCGTTGATCACGGCCCACGCCGCAAGCCCGCCAAGAGCCAGTGCCGCATTGTCGTGCACCCAGTCGGCCAGTTTGAACAGATAGGGCGCGGCCAGATAACCGGCCTGGAAATAGACGAAATACTCGGCGAACTGGTCGACGAGGTAGGACCCGGTCTTGATGTTGGCCATCTGCAGCAGCGCAGCGACGCCCAGGGTGCCCCAATGCGGCGCCTTGAGACTATGGAGCAATTTGCTCACGAGGCCGAAGACGCCCAGCATGTAGATGAACCAGAGAATGCCATAGGGCTCGACCAGCGCCCATGCGAGGGACGTCACCGTACCGCTCACATCGCGGGCGACGATCAGCTCCTTGAAGACGATGTGGATCAGCGCCCAGACCACGTAGAAATAGAAATAGTGGACCACGCGCCGGTCGGCATAGCTGTTCCAGTCCCGCGTGATCACCTGGCTCAGGAAAAGCCCCGCCAGCACGAAGAACTCGGGCATGCGGAAGGGCATGGCCCAGGCGATGCTCCATTGGAGAAAGCCAGCCTGTCCGGTGTCTTCGCCAACGCTGGTGGCGCAATACATGATGACGACAAGAAAAATGGACAGGCCTTTGGCCATGTCCACCCAGTCAAGTCTAGTGCGGGCTACTTCCATATTGTGGTTCCCCTACCTCTCGGCGGGGACCATAACGAAACCAGCCTGCGGACCCGTTAAGCGGATCCGCAGGCTTTAGGAAAATGCCGACAAAGTAAGGATTTGGCTAAGAGATCAGCTCAGACCGGAACCGACGCATAGGCTGCGAACAGCAGGCCGAGCGAGGCGACGAACATGACCGAGAGAGCAAGAGTTTTGCGCATAGGGATACCGTCCTGCGCCAGTATTCGGCGCGACAAAGAGTTTAGCCTGCGAGGCGTTAATTTGAGATTTCGATCGCGTAGTTTTCGATCACGGTGTTGGCGAGGAGCTTCTCACACATCGCTGTGATCTGGGAACGCACGATTTCCGCGTCGGTTCCGTCAACTTCGAAATCAAAAACCTTGCCCTGGCGGACATTTGCAACGCCGGCAAAGCCGAGGCTGCTCAGCGAGCCTTCGATGGCCTGGCCCTGCGGATCGAGAACACCATTCTTGAGCGTGACGACGACGCGCGCTTTCATCAAACCAGTCCTAATCAGCTACTGAACCAGGCGCGGACCAGTGGTCAGCGCATTGTCATTTTCTACCAGGATGCCCAGGCGCTGGGCCACTTCGCGATAGTTTTCGACGAGACCGCCGAGGTTTTCGCGGAAGCGGTCCTTGTCCATCTTGTTGCGGGTCTTGATGTCCCACAGACGGCAGTTGTCCGGGCTGATTTCGTCGGCCAGAACGATGCGCATCATGTCGCCTTCATACAGGCGCCCGCATTCGATCTTGAAGTCAACGAGCTGGATGCCGACGCCCATGAAGAGGCCGGTCAGGAAGTCGTTGATCCGGACGGCGAGGCTCATGATGTCGTCGAGTTCAGCCGGGGTGGCCCAACCGAAAGCGGTGATGTGCTCTTCGGAGACCATCGGGTCGCCGAGCGCGTCATCCTTGTAGCAGAACTCAATGATCGAACGGGGCAGGCGGGTGCCGGGCTCGAGGCCGAGGCGCTTGGACAGCGATCCGGCAGCATAATTGCGCACGATGATCTCGAGCGGGATGATTTCGACTTCCTTGATCAGCTGTTCGCGCATGTTGATGCGGCGCAGGAAGTGGGTCGGGATGCCCAGATCATTGAGCTTGGAGAAGACGAATTCGGAGATCCGGTTGTTCAGAACCCCTTTGCCGTCGATCACTTCATGGCGCGCGCCGTTGCCGGCAGTTGCGTCGTCCTTGAAGTACTGCACCAGAGTGCCCGGCTCAGGACCCTCGAACAGGATCTTGGCCTTGCCCTCGTAAATCTTACGTCGACGGTTCATTTCGAATCCGCTGCAATGGAGAGATGGGGTGGGGTTGGGCCGCTTCATGCGCCAGATCGGCACCCAAAAGCAAGGGATTTCCTGCTATGCACAGGGTGCGGGGCAAGGCGCCGCAGCAGTCGCCACGTTGATTTGGCGCCTCGAAGGCCCTATGTCGAAGTGAGCCGCCGCGAAGGCAGCATGAACCAGCCATTTGGGAGAGACCATGAGCCAGTTTGAAGATCGGCAGAAGGGCCAGGAAGCCAAGTTCGCTTTCGACGCCGAAAAGAAGTTCAAGGCCGAAGCACGCCGCAACAAGCTCTTGGGCATCTGGGCTGCCGAGCTGCTGGGCCTGACCGGCGATGCGGCCAATGCCTATGCCGCAGAAGTCGTCGCTGCCGATTTCCAGGAAGCTGGCGATGAGGATGTGTTCCGCAAGGTGAGCACTGATCTCAAGGCCAAGGGCGTTTCCATCGACGACGCCGCCATCCGCGCCAAGATGGACCAGCTGGTCGGCGTCGCCAACGAGCAGATCGCCGCTGAAGGCTGATCGCTCAAACAAGCGATGCAATGAAGAAGGGAGCCGACAGCGTCGGCTCCCCTCTCTTTTACAGTGGCTTAGATCCGCTGCATCAGCCGCGTGAACATTAGTAGGCCTTCCGGCCATGGCCCATGCCCGCTGGCGACGTTAATGTGACCTGCCTCTCCGGCATTGTGGAACTCTGAACCCCAGGCCCCGGCTAGGTCAGCGCCATTCTCCAGCGCGCCATAGGGGTCGTCGGCCGAGGAAACGAGCAGTGAGGGGAAGGGCAGGGGATCGCGCGGTACCGGGGCGAAATCCTTGACCTGCTCCGGCGCTCCCTCGCGTGATATGTCGGGAGGCGCCACGAGGAACGCCCCCTTCACCTTGCCGTCTGGGAACTGTGCCGCGGCCTTCGCGACAGCGATGCAGCCCAGCGAATGGGCGACGATCACAACCGGGCGTTCGGCCAGCTCGACTGCCTTGACGATCGTGTCGACCCAGTCTTCCGGATCGGGATCGTCAAAGTCGGCCTGCTCGACGATGGCCGCGGTGCGCATTTTCTCCGCCCAGCGGACTTGCCAGTGGCCCGGCCCGGAATTGTGGAGGCCAGGCACGATCAGAATGTCGGCCTCAGAGATCCTCATTCGCCAAACACGCGCTTGAAGATCGTGTCGACATGCTTGAGGTGGTAGGCATCATCAAACATGGCATCGATTTGTGCATCCGGCAGAGTCACTTCCGGGTCAGCCTTGAGGTTGGCTGCGAACATCCCGGTGCGGTCGCCACGGTGTTCCCAGACCTTCATGGCGTTGCGCTGGACGGCAGCATAGCTGTCTTCGCGGCTATAGCCAGCCTGGGTCAGCGCCAGCAGCATGCGCTGGGAATTGTGCAGACCACCGAGCAGGTCGAGGTTCTTGCGCATGTTTTCCGGGTAGACGACGAGCTTGTCGATCACGCCGGTGAGGCGGGCAAGCGCGAAGTCCAGGGTGACGGTCGCATCAGGGCCAATCATGCGCTCGACCGAGGAGTGCGAGATATCGCGTTCGTGCCAGAGGGCGACGTTTTCCAGCGCCGGTGTGACCATGCCGCGCACGAGGCGGGCGAGGCCGGTGAGGTTCTCGGTCAGCACCGGGTTACGCTTGTGCGGCATGGCCGACGAGCCCTTCTGGCCCGGGGAGAAATATTCCTCGGCTTCCAGAACTTCGGTGCGCTGCAGGTGGCGGATTTCGACGGCCACGCGCTCGATCGACGAAGCGATCACGCCGAGCGTGGCAAAGAATATGGCGTGGCGATCGCGCGGGATCACCTGGGTCGAGACTGGCTCGATGGAAAGGCCGAGCTTCTCAGCGACATATTCTTCGACCTGCGGGTCGATATTGGCGAAGGTGCCAATGGCGCCGGAGATCGCTGCCGTAGCGATTTCGTCACGGGCAGCGACGAGACGGGCGCGATTGCGGGTGAATTCGGCATAGGCCTCAGCGAGCTTCACGCCGAACGTGGTCGGCTCGGCGTGGATGCCGTGGGAGCGGCCAATGGTGATGGTGTTCTTGAGCTCATAGGCGCGGCGCTTGAGCGCGGCGAGCAGGGCGTCAATATCGGCCAGCAGGATATCGGCAGCGCGCTTCAGCTGCACAGAAAGTGTGGTGTCGAGAATGTCCGACGAGGTCATGCCCTGATGGACGAAGCGGGCATCCGGACCGACGATCTCGGAGAGGTGGGTCAGGAACGCGATGACGTCGTGCTTGGTGGTGCGCTCAATCTCATCGATGCGCTCAACGTCGAAACCGTAGTCGCCCAGCTCAGCTTTGCGGGCGTTCATCACTTCCCAGATCTTGTCGGCGCTGTCCTTGGGAACAACACCAAGCTCGGCCAGCTTGGAGGTCGCGTGGGCCTCGATTTCGAACCAGATGGCGAACCGGGTTTCGGCCGACCAGTTGGCAACCATTTCGGGGCGAGAGTAACGCGGAATCATGGGCTTAGCCTTGAAGTGTCAGGAATTGATTCAAGCGACGACGGAGGTCGCAGCGCCGCGGATCGCCTTTATGCGGCCCGCGTAGGTCGAGGTATCATTGCCGGCATAAACGGCCGAGCCAGCCACCAGTACGTTAGCGCCAGCGCGGGCAATTTCAGCCGCGTTGTCTGCAGTGACGCCGCCATCGACTTCGAGATCGATGTCACGGCCGCCGATCAATGCCTTGGCCTGGCGGATTTTTGTGAGGCTTTCCGGGATGAAGCTCTGACCGCCAAAGCCCGGATTGACGCTCATGATCAGGAGGAGATCAATGTCATTGATGACATGTTCCAGCACGGAGACCGGCGTTGCCGGGTTGATCGACACCCCAGCCTTTTTGCCCAGTGCGCGGATCGCCTGCAGCGAACGATGGAGGTGCGGCCCCGCTTCGGCGTGAACCGTGATGATATCTGCGCCGGCCTTGGCGAAGTCCGCCAGATAGTGATCGGCCGGGGCGATCATCAGATGGCAGTCGAACACCTTGTCGGTGACGCCGCGGACCGCCTTCATGATCGGCGCGCCGAAGCTGATATTCGGCACAAAATGCCCGTCCATGACGTCGATATGGATATAATCGGCGCCAGCGTCTGCAATCGCCTTAACCTCCTCGCCCAGCCGCGCGAAGTCGGCGGAAAGAATGGAGGGAGCAATGCGGATGGGGCGGCTTGCCATGGCAGGCTACTCTCGGAATAGGGGAGATGAGGCTGCTATAGGGCCGGGGCGCTTTCGGGGCAAGGCTTGGGGCCGCAAGTCTTCAATGCCAAAAAGTAGCACAGGCGCCCGTGGGCGCCTGCTTTCGCAGGTTAACTAGGCGACGACAGCCAGTCGGGCACGCTGCCCGTTTTCTGTGCTGAAGATGTCAACGATCTGATCCAGCTCACGCGCCTGCGCTTCGGATTGTGCGATCCAGGCGTTGATCTCTTCCACGAGGGCAGC
>JAAZLP010000216.1 GCA_012799265.1 Phyllobacteriaceae bacterium
ACCATGGTGACGCGTTCGCCGCTGACGCCGATGAGCTGGGTTCTCATCGGACTGGTCGCGCTATCTGGCCTCATCTATCCATTGTTGGGTGCCGCCGGTTCGCTCGGCATCATCATTGTGGCTGCGATCCTCGCCTATGCGACCGCGAGGGAAGGGCGCGTCTGGCGCAGCGCCGGCATTATCATTTTCGGCCTGCTGATCCTCGCTGCCCTCACCATGCGGGGCACGACGGTCGACGGCATCTGGGTGGGTGTCTATCTCGGCACCGTCGTCTGGATGACGGATTCGGCTGCGTTTTTCACCGGCCGCCAGATTGGCGGCGAAAAGCTCGCCCCGGATATCTCGCCGTCCAAGACCTGGTCGGGCGCACTCGGCGGACTGGCTCTCGGCACCGCGGCTGGGGTTCTCGTCTGGACGTGGTTCAACGATTCCCCAATCTGGATTGGTCTATTGCTCTCGGCGGCCATCTCCATTCTGGGCCAGGCCGGCGACTTGACCGAGAGCGCCATCAAACGCCATTTCCGGATCAAGGACAGCGGCGACATCATCCCGGGCCATGGCGGGTTGATGGATCGACTCGATAGCCTCACATTTGGCTTGTTTTTCGTGGTCATTGTGGGCGGTCTGCATGCCGGCTTTGGTGCCGTCGCCCAGGGCCTGCTTTACTGGTAGCCAAGTCGGCGCTCGTTTGCCGGCCTGTCGTTTGGAAGTTTAATGCTCGATTTTGCCTTCTGGCTGCTCTCCTATGTCATTCCGTTCCTGGCCGTTCTGACGGTTATCGTCTTCGTCCATGAAATGGGCCACTACCTGGTGGCTCGTTGGAATGGGGTGGCTATCCAGGCTTTTTCGATCGGCTTCGGCCCCGAATTGTTCGGGTGGAACGACAAGCATGGCACAAGGTGGAAAATCTCGGCCGTGCCGCTGGGTGGCTATGTGCGCTTCCTGGGCGATGGCAATGAAGCGAGCGTGCCGGACCCGGAAGCAGTCAAGCATGTCGATCCGGAACTGGCGCCAAAGCTTTTTGCCAACAAGAACGTGTGGCAGAGAATTGCCATCGTCGCGGCTGGCCCGATCGCCAATGTGCTGCTGACCTTTTTCATTCTCTACGCGCTGCTGCTGGGCTATGGCCGCTACACGATCACGCCGGTGATCGGCGAAGTGCTGCCGGACTCTGTCGCGGAGTCCGCAGGCTTTTCCCCAGGTGATTTCATCAAGGCCGTGGATGGCTATGCCGTTCATGGGTTTGAGGATTTCCAGCGCTACGTGGCCACCAGCCCGGAACGTCCGGTTGTTGTCGATCTCGAGCGTGATGGCGCCCCGCTGACGCTGACCTTGGTGCCTGAGGCTGTGGAGGTGGACGACCGCTTCGGCAACAAGCAGCGCATCGGCCGTATCGGCGTCACGCGCGACGTCTCGGAAAACGACGTAACGCTCTATAAGCCGGGGCCTGTCGAAGCCGTCGGCATGACGCTCGAGGAAATCCGCTTTATCATTCAACGCACTGCGGCATTCCTTGGCGATTTCTTTGTCGGGAGAGGGGACGTCGAACAGCTTGGTGGGCCGGTGAAGGTCGCCAAGGTGTCGGGTGAGGTGGCCACCTTGGGCATCGTTGCCCTCATCAATCTGATGGCGCTGCTGTCGCTCAATATCGGCATCTTCAACCTCCTGCCGGTGCCTATGCTTGATGGCGGACACCTTCTTTATTATGCGGCAGAGGCGATCCGTGGACGGCCGCTTAGCATGAAGGTACAGGAGATAGGCTTCCGCTTGGGATTCGCCCTTGTGATGGCGCTAATGGTGTTCACGCTCTTTAATGACACGATATTCGCTTACTTCGGGATTTTGCGCTAACCCCTTGTTAACCTTGGTTCGCAAGGTGTTGCACGAATACAAGGCAGCCAATGAATTGCTAACCGCGTCGACACGCGCGGCTTGTTCCTGGTTAAAAAAACAGTAAAACACTCCAATGGAGTTAGCTTGGGGGAGCGCTGTGCATGGCGATTCCTCAGGCCGGTCGCAGAAGGCAATAACAATATGATCCACCCAAACAAGCTGATGCGTGGCGCGGTTTCCGCGATCGCCCTCCTCGGAGCGGCCCCCATGATGGCCGGCATCCCGGTTCTGGGCGTCGTTACTGCACAAGCGCAGGAGCAGTTGGTTGCTTCCGTGCTGTTCGAGGGGAACCGTCGTTTCCCTGACTCCCAGCTTCTGAATATGGTCGATATCTCGACCAGCGGCATCTTTACCCAGCAGCGTCTGGCGGCGGATATTCAAAGCATCCGCATGGCCTATGACCGCGAGGGCTTTATGTCCGTGTCGGTTACGGCGCGTACCGAGCAGACCGGCGACGGTCGTGTCCGCGTGGTGTTCACCATCAATGAAGGCGAGCGCGCGGGTATCGCGGCGATCAACTTCACCGGCAACAATTCTATCGGCGCCAACAACCTCAAGAGCGCTCTGCTCACCAAGGAAACCGGCTTCCTCAGCTGGCTGGTGCGCGACGATACCTATGACGAGCAGAAGCTTGCGGTCGATCGCGAACGCGTCCGTCTCTACTACGCAAACCGCGGCTACCCCGATGCGCAGGTCAGCACTGCCACCGAATATGACCCGGCTCGCAACGCCTACTTCATCAACTTCACTGTCAATGAAGGTCAGCGTTACGAGATCGGCAATGTTGGCATCGAAACCAGCATCAATGGCCTGAATACCGACGTGCTGCGCGGCACTGTCCACACCGGTCAGGGCAATCAGTACTCGATGGCTGATCTGCAGCGCACGATCGAAGACATGGCTTACGAAGCCTCGACGCAGGGCTATTCCTTTGCTGATGTACGTGCTCGTCTCGACCGCGATGTCGCGACCAACACCTTCAACATCACCTATCTGGTGGACGAAGGTGCCCGCGTCTATGTCGAGCGCATCAACATCACCGGCAACGTCAAGACCCGTGACTTCGTGATCCGTCGCGAGCTGGGCTTTGCCGAAGGCGACCCGTTCAACCGCTCTGCCGTTATCCGCGGCCGTACGGCTATCGAAGGCCTGGACTTCTTCTCCAAGGTTGAAGTTTCGACGGCTCCGGGCTCCTCGGCTGACAAGATCGTTCTCAACATCAACGTCCAGGAGAAGTCGACGGGTGAATACGGCGCGACTGCCGGTTATTCGACCAGCGATGGTATCCTTGGCGAACTGTCGCTGACCGAGCGCAACTTCCTCGGTCGCGGCCAGTATCTGCGCGCCTCGATCGGCGCATCGCAGGCCGGTCGTACGTTCGACTTCTCCTTCACCGAACCCCGCTTCATGGGCATGAAGGTGTCGGCTGGCGTCGATGCGTATCACCGCATCTATGACGAGACTTCGGCGAGCTTCTACGGTTCGCAGGTGACCGGCGGTCAGCTGCGTCTCGGCGTGCCGCTGACCAGCGCGCTCAATGCCTCGTTCTTCGGTGGCTACGAGCACAAGGTCATCAAGGACGAGGATAACCCGAAGTCTGATTTCGTGGCCAACGGTCAGGAATTCAACAAGGCATTTGTGGGCTATACGCTGACCTGGAACGGCGTGGACAATGTCCGCAATCCGACCGAGGGTCTCTATGCGACCTTCACCCAGCAATATGTCGGTTGGGACCACAACCTGCTCAAGACGGACGCGCGCGCCCGGTACTTCGTGCCGCTGCTGCAGGATAGCGGCATGGTCGCCAGCGTCCGTGGTCAGGCCGGTATCATCAACAGCCTTGATGGCAACCCGATCCACCAGACCGAAGCCTATACGCCGGGCTCACAGCTGGTTCGTGGCTTTGAGGGTCGTGGGTTTGGTCCGCGTAGCACGAGGGGTGAATATATCGGCACCACTATGTATGCCGGTATCTCCGCCGAAATCGAATTCCCAATTCCCGGTCTACCGGAGAACTACGGCCTGAGCGGCGCAGTGTGGGTCGATGCTGGCTGGGTCGGAGATAGCTCTGACATCCTCAATCTTAATCCCACTGGCGCAGCCGTTGCTACGAGCAACGACGAACCGTGGCGTGCCTCGGTTGGTGCGTCGCTGATCTGGGATTCGCCGTTTGGTCCGCTCCGTGGCGATGTTGCTCACGTGCTGAACAAGGCGACGGACGACCGTACTCAGGTGTTCCAGTTCACCATCTCCACCTTGCTCTAATCCGAGCAGCGTGACAGAGTTTTTGGAGTCGCGGGGCGGTAGCGCCGCGGCTCTCTCTTTTTCAAGTGATCCATGGTCGATACCCGTTTCCACCGCTTTGCCGGTCCGATTGCCATCGGCGAACTGCTCGCACAGATTGGCAAGGGCGATCTCGTCGTTGATCTGGCCGATCCGAATTTCGTCGTCACCGGCGCAAACGAGCTGGAGCTCGCCGAGCCGAGCGAAATCGCGCTCGCGGCTCAGCCCGCCTATACCGAGGACCTGCGTCGCACAGGTGCGGGCCTCGTGCTAGTGACGTCAGCACTGATCGACGCTGTGCCTGCAGGCTCTGCCGCGCTCGTGGCTGACAAGCCGCACATGATCTTTGCCGCCATTCTCGAGGCGCTATATCCGGCCAGCACCAAGTCGGTGATCGCTGCGATTCGGGAGGATCTCGGGGCTCCAGTCTATGAGCGCGACGTGACGCTTGGCGCCAATGTCGTTGTTGGACCGGGCGTTGAGATCGGGCGTGGCACGGTCATCGGCGCCAATACTGTAATCAGTGCCGGGGTTACGATCGGTCGGAATTGTGTGATCGGCGCGAATTGCACCATCGACTGCGCCCATCTTGGCAATGATGTCGTGCTTCACGCCGGCGTGCGTGTGGGTACTGAGGGCTTTGGCTGGCTCGACCACGGCCGTGGCAACCAGAAGATCCCGCAGCTTGGTCGCGTCATCATCCAGGATCGCGTCGAAATCGGCGCCAACAGCACGATCGACCGCGGCGCCCTGGGCGACACGGTCATCGGCGACGGCACCAAGGTGGATAACCTGGTCCAGATCGGCCACAATTGCCGCATTGGCCGTAACTGCCTGATCGCGGCCATGAGTGGACTTTCCGGTTCGACGATCGTCGAGGACGGCGTGCTGATGGGCGGCGGCGTCGGCACCTCCGGCCACCTCAGGATCGGGGCTGGTAGTGTCGTCCATGGCCGTGCGGCTGTGACCAAGGACTGGCCGGCCGGTTCCAAACTTGCCGGGGCTCCGGCGCAGGATATAAGAGATTTTTGGCGAGAGATCGCCGTAATGCGTAAACTGTCAAAAGGGGACAAGCGGGGATGAACGATACCGTCACCAGCACCACTGAGCTGAGCGCGATGCACATCGCCGAGATTCTCGAAGCTCTGCCCCACCGTTATCCGTTCCTGATGATCGACCGGATCGTCGATATCGACGGCGACGAATCCGCTGTCGGCATCAAGAACGTGACCTTCAACGAACCGATTTTTCAGGGCCATTTCCCGGGCAATCCGATTTTCCCCGGCGTGCTCATCATTGAAGGCATGGCGCAGACGGCCGGCGCGATCGTGATCAAGCATGACGCCAATGTGGGTGGGAAGAAGATCGTCCTCATGCTGGGCGTCGACAATGCCCGCTTCCGCAAGCCTGCTGGCCCCGGCGATACGCTGGAATTCCACATCTCGAAAATGCATCGCCGCCGCAATGTGGGGCGCTACAAGGCCGAGGCGAAGGTCAACGGAACGATCGTGGCCGAAGCAGAAATCACTGCAATGATTGTGAGTGCCGATCAGTGACCCAACCCAATATCCACCCGACCGCAATCGTTGCGGACGGGGCGGTGCTCGGGGAGGGTGTCCGCATCGGGCCATATAGCATGGTCGGTCCGCGCGTTGTGCTGGGCGACAATGTCGAGCTCGTCTCGCACGCTGTCGTCGACGGCAATACGCGCATTGGCGCCGGGACGCGTATTTTCCCCTTTGCCTCGGTAGGCCACGAGCCGCAGGATCTTAAATTTCACGGTGAGGATTCTCGCCTTGAGATCGGTGAACGCTGCACGATCCGCGAATCGGTGACCATCAATCCGGGCACCGAGAATGGCGGCATGCTGACCAAGATCGGCAATGACTGCCTGATCATGGCCAGCGCCCACGTCGCTCATGACGCCATCATCGGCAACAACGTGGTCATGGCCAACTATGTCGGCATCGCCGGCCATGTGCAGGTCGGCGACAATGTCATTTTCGGCGGCACCTGCGTCATCCACCAGTTCACGCGCATCGGCTCGCACGCCTTCATCGGCGCGCAGTCCATGGTTGATGGCGATGTCATTCCCTATGGCATGGCGATCGGCAATCGGGCGGTGCTGAACGGTCTCAACCTGGTCGGTCTCAAGCGCCGCGGTTTTGAGCGGGAAGCTATCCAAAGCCTCCGGGCGGCCTATCGGCAGATCTTTGCCAGCGAGGGCACGCTGCGTGAGCGCGTCGCGGATGCCGCCGAGATGTTCAAGGATGCGCCGCTGGTGCAGGACGTGGTCCGCTTCATCTCGGAAGCGAATGATCGGCCCATTCTGTTGCCGCGCAATGGCCACACGAGCGAATAACGCGGATAAGCTGCGCCTCTTTATCCTCGCGGGTGAACCGTCGGGAGATCGGATTGCTGCCGATCTCGTGGCGCGTTTGCGCACGCGGGTGGACCTGGAAGTCACGGGCGTCGGCGGGGACGAACTCATAGGGCAGGGGCTGACCTCGCTCTATCCCATGTCCGATTTGGCCGTCATGGGGGTGACCGACGTCATTCTCAATCTGCCAAGATTGCTGTGGAGGCTCGAGGAAACGGCGCGCGCCATCCTGCGGTCCAGGCCCGATATCGTCGTGCTGGTGGATGCGCAGGATTTTTCGAAGCTCCTGGCGCAGCGACTGCGCAAGCGCGGCTACAGGGGCAAGATTGTCCTTTATGTCGCCCCGTCGGTTTGGGCGCGAAATCCGGAGCGGGCACCGAAGCTCAAGCCGATCTTCGATGAAGTGCTGGCCGTGCTGCCGTTTGAGCCTGCCGTGGTGGAGCGCTTGGGCGGGCCTTCGACGCATTATGTCGGGCATCCCTCCATTGGTGAAATGCTCGAGACCCAGGCTGCACCCGAGAGCGGACCGCTGATTTTCCTGCCCGGAAGCCGCAGGGGCGAGTTGCAGCGGCATCTGCCGGTGCTGAAGGCGCTCGCGCCAAAGCTGACGGCTTTGCCTGACGTGACCGAAATTGTGTTGCCGACGCTGCCGCGGTTGCGGGAGCGGCTGGAGGCCGAGCTGGCAAGCTGGGACGTGCCTGTGCGGATCATCGATCGGCGCGCGGACCGACAAGCGGTTTATGCTTCGGCAGTAGGGGCGATCTGCGTATCGGGGACCGTCACACTGGAACTGGCTATGGCTCGGGTGCCGATGATGGTGATCTATGCGCTCGATGGGCACCAGGCGCGGATATTCGACAAGCTTGGCCGGCCGGCAGTCTCGCTGCCGAATATCATCCTTGGCCGTGACATCGTGCCGGAATATGTAGAGACGCCATTACCGATCGCGCGGATCGAAGCGGACGCGATCGCGCTCATCGGCAACAAAAAAGCCCGCCAGGATCAGGTCGATGCCTTTGGCGAGCTTCAAAACTTGATGGTCGAGGGGCAGGCGCCCCATGAGCGGCAGGATCCGGCGGACCGGATCCTGGCACTGATCTCTTAGCGGGTCGTGATGTCCGCGTATTCGCGGGCCACGGCACCATTGTAGAGCTGGCGCGGGCGGCCGATCTTCTTCTGCGGGTCGCCGATCATTTCCTTCCACTGGCTGATCCAGCCAACGGTGCGGGCGACGGCGAAGAGCACGGTGAACATCGAGGTCGGGAAGCCGATCGCGTCGAGGATCACGCCCGAGTAGAAGTCCACATTCGGGTAAAGCTTGCGCTCGATGAAGTACTCGTCTTCGAGCGCGATGCGCTCGAGTTCCTGGGCAACCTGCAGGGTCGGGTTGTTCTCGACGCCGAGGATGGCGAGAACTTCCTTGGCCGTCTGCTGCATGACCTTCGCACGCGGGTCGAAGTTCTTGTAGACGCGGTGACCGAAGCCCATGAGACGGAACGGATCGTTCTTGTCCTTGGCGCGGGCGATGAATTCAGGAATGCGGTCAACGGTGCCGATTTCGCGCAGCATGTTGAGGCAGGCTTCGTTGGCGCCACCGTGGGCAGGGCCCCAAAGGCAGGCAACGCCGGCTGCGATACAGGCGAAGGGGTTGGCGTCGGACGAACCCGACAGACGCACGGTCGAGGTCGACGCGTTCTGCTCGTGATCGGCATGGAGCGTGAAGATCAGGTCCATGGCGCGGGCGATCTTGGGATCGACCTTGTAATCTTCGGCCGGGACCGAGAAGCACATGTGCAGGAAGTTCGACGCGTAATCGAGATCGTTGCGCGGGTACACGAAAGGCTGGCCGACCGAGTACTTGTAGGCCATGGCGGCCAGGGTCGGGATCTTCGCGATCATGCGGATCGAGGCGATCTCGCGCTGACGGGGATCATTGATGTCGGTCGAGTCGTGGTAGAAGGCAGCCATGGCGCCGACCACACCGGTCATGATCGCCATCGGGTGCGCGTCGCGACGGAAGCCACGATAGAAATAGTGCATCTGCTCGTGCACCATGGTGTGGCGCGTGACGAGCGTCTCGAATTCCTTGAACTGGGCCTTGGTCGGCAGTTCGCCGTAGAGCAGCAGGTAGCAGACTTCGAGATAGTTGGACTTTTCAGCCAGCTGCTCGATCGGGTAGCCGCGATAGAGCAGTTCGCCAGCGTCGCCGTCGATATAGGTGATGGCGCTGTCGCAGGCGGCAGTCGAGGTGAAACCCGGGTCGTAGGTAAACATCCCGGTCTTGGCATAGAGCGACCGGATGTCCACAACATCCGGGCCGACAGTGCCGTTCAGGATTGGGAATTCGTGGGTCTGGTCCCCGATGACGAGTTTGGCGACTTTTTCGGTCATTGTTATCTCCTCGCTTCGCCCGCTAATCCCCGGAAAGTCAGGGAAATGTCTGGACAAGGCCGACGCCACAAAGGCGCCGATTTCATGCCCAGAGTTATCAGGGTTTGCCGCCCTCAAGCAACCGACAGGTAAGTATGACTTATCTGTCGGCAGGAGTGTGCTGCTTACCGTTGGAGCGGTTTCAGGCGGCGATCTGATCGCCGAGTCGAGCCATGCTTTCCTCGCGACCGATCAGCACCATAACCTCGAAAATGCCCGGAGAAACCGTGCGTCCGGTGAGGGCAGCGCGGAGGGGCTGGGCCAGCTTGCCGAGCTTGAGACCCTTTTCTTCAGCCAAGGCGCGCATGGCGGTGTCGATAGCCGGCACTGACCATTCGGCAAGGCCCCCTAACGTATCAGCAATGCTTTTCAGCACCTGACGCGTATCGTCGGTGAGCAGGGCTGCTGCGGCTGCATCCGGCTTGATCGGACGGACGGCATAGATGAACTGGGCGAGGTCGATCAGTTCAAGCACGGTCTTGGCGCGCGGCTGCAGTTCGGGCAGGGCGGCAAGGACCGTATTGTGGTTTGCGGTAAGGCCGGCAGCGTCTTCGTCGCGCCCCACTTCCTTGGCCGTATCGATCATCACCTGGTAGAGGTAGGCCGGATCGGCTTCGCGGATATAGTGGCCGTTGATGTTCTCGAGCTTGACGAAGTCGAAGCGCGCCGCGCCCTTGTTGAGGGCTTCGAGGCTGAACCACTCGACCATCTGCTCGGTGGTGAAGATCTCGTCGTCCCCATGGCTCCAGCCGAGGCGGGCGAGATAGTTGCGGACGGCTTCGGGCAGATAGCCCATCTGGCGATAGGCTTCGACGCCGAGCGCGCCATGACGCTTGGAGAGTTTTGCGCCATCCGGGCCGTGGATCAGCGGGATATGCGCCATCTCAGGCACGTCCCAGCCCATGGCGTTGTAGATAACGATCTGGCGGGCAGCATTGGTCAGATGGTCGTCGCCACGGATGATGTGGGTGACGCCCATGTCGTGGTCATCGACAACCACGGCATGCATATAGGTCGGCGTGCCGTCGGAACGCAGGATGATGAAGTCGTCGAGGTTTTCCGTCTTGAAGACGACGTCGCCCTGGACGTGATCGCGCACGACGATTTCGCCGGTGAGCGGGGCCTTGATGCGGATCACCGGCTTGACGCCTTCGGGTGCTTCTGACGGATCGCGGTCGCGCCAATAGCCATTGTAACGCGGGGGCTTGCCGGCAGCGCGCGCCTCTTCACGCATCTGCTCAAGCTCCTCGGGCGAGCAGTAGCAATAATAGGCGTGGCCCATCTTCACGAGCTCATGGGCAACCTCGGCATGACGGCTGGCGCGCGCGAACTGGCTGATCGGTTCGCCTTCCCAGTTGAGACCCAGCCACTTCAAGCCGTCGATCAGCGCCGTGACGGCAGCTTCGGTCGAGCGCTCGCGATCGGTGTCTTCGATGCGCAGCAGCATCTTCCCGCCCTGGTTCTGGGCAAAGGCCCAGCTGAACAGCGCAGTACGGGCGCCGCCAATGTGGAGGTAGCCGGTAGGAGAAGGGGCGAAACGGGTGACGACCTGTGACATGGTACCAGAGATTTTGAGGAATTGCGGGGTGTGTGTAGCATAGAGGGGCTTGAGCGCAAGGGCGGGGGTGCGCGGTGGCCGAGCAGGCAAGACCGGTGGCGTCGGCAGAACCGGCAGGGCGATAATGGCCGCCTGCCGCTGGCGCCGCGCCTTGGCTGGTCCTCATCGCGCAGAACTTTGCCCTTTCATGGGCGAATGCGGTGGATGGCCGCAGACTTTTTATCCTCCTGCCCTTTGGCCTGATCGCAGGGCTGACAGGCTATGCGCTGCTCCCCTTTGAGCCGGATTGGCCGGTCTATCTCATCGCTTCGTGTCTCTGCCTGTCGCTTCTGGTGGGCGCTCTGTTCTCCCAATCGCTGACATTGTGGCGGGCGGGGATACAGGTCGGAGCGGTATGGGCAGGGTTCTGTCTCTTGCCCATGCATGGGGCACTATTCGGAACGCCCATGCTGATCTTTCCTGCCTATGGGGAATATGAGGCTGTCGT
Source organism: Phyllobacteriaceae bacterium (assembly GCA_012799265.1). Classification (GTDB taxonomy): domain Bacteria; phylum Pseudomonadota; class Alphaproteobacteria; order Rhizobiales; family Devosiaceae; genus Devosia. The sequence goes on from JAAZLP010000216.1 coordinate 11,032, forward strand.
CGATGAGATCATCTCCGTTGATGCGCAGCAGCGGCGGCTCATCGTGTCGGAAATCACGCCTGTGGGTGAGAGCCGCGCAGTGCCGATCCGACGGGCACGGCTGTCGCTGCCGGTAGAGACCGAACTCTTTCCCGGGGATCGGCTGCGGGCCAAGCTGCGGCTGGCACCCATTCCCGGCCCGGTCCTGCCGGGGGCGCATGACGGGCAGTTTCATTCCTACTTCATCGGCGTGGGCGCCTATGGGACGGCGACGGGCGCAGTCGAGAATATCGGGGGCGGGGACGAGGGCAATGTCGGGCGGCGCATCCAGGCGCTGCGGAGCGGCATTGCGGAGCGGATCGACGCCGTACTTGAGGGGGACAGTGCGGCCATCGGCAAGGCCATGGTGATGGGTGACCAGAGCGCCATCACCGACGAGACGCGCGAGGTCATGGCGGCGTCGGGGCTGGCGCATATCTATTCGATTTCGGGGCTGCATCTCTCCATCGTTGCCGGGGGCATCTATTGGCTGGTGAGGCTGGTGCTGGCGAGTTTCCCAGCACTGGTCGCCTGGCCGGTAAAGAAGATTGCGGCGGTGACCGGCATTGTGTCCGCGCTGCTCTATCTGCTGCTTGCCGGCGGCGTCGACAATATCCCGGCCTTTCGGTCGACCCTGATGCTGGCGCTGGTCTTCGGCGCCGTGCTGGCCGGAAGGCGGGCGCTGACAATGCGTAACGTCGCGGTTGCGGCTTTGCTGATCATCATCATCGATCCGGCGAGCATCTTCCGCCCGAGCTTTCAGCTTTCCTTCGCCGCTGTTGTGGGGCTGATCGGCATCTATGAAATGCCGCGAAAGCAGCGGGAGGGTGATCCGGGGCGCCTGGCGCGCTTGGGGCGCACGGTGTCGGCGACGGCATGGACCAGCGCCATTGCCGGGCTCGCGACGCTGCTTTTTTCCGCCTATCACTTCCAGCAGACAGCGCCGCTGGGGGTGATCGGCAATGTGCTGGCCTTGCCCTTTGTCGGGCTGGTCATCATGCCCTTTGGGGTGCTGTCGGTGCTTGCCATGCCGCTGGGGCTCGATGCGCCTTTTCTCTGGGCGATGGGCTGGGGGATCGACCGGCTGGTGGATGTGGCCGAGCTCGTGGCGGGCTGGAGCACCGGGCTAACCGGTAACCCATTGCTTTCCGGTTGGACGCTGCTCGCTGGGCTCGTGGCGCTCGCCTGGTTCGCCTTTCTCGATAGCCGGTGGCGCTTATTGGCCCCAGCGCTAGCCTTGCCGATCATCCTGATGTTCGGGCTCGAGCCGCGTCCGGATGTGCTCATTGCGGATACGACGCAGGCAGTGGCCATACGGGATGGCGAGGGGATGGGGCTGGCGACGGGGCGCGTGGGCAGCTTTGCCGTCGATGTCTGGAGCCAGGATTATCAGACCGAGATCGCGGGCAGCCATTCCGGCGCGCGTTGCGACAGCATTGCCTGCGTAGTGCAGACGCCGGATTTTTCAGTCAGCGTCGTCAAGAGCGCGGCGGCCTTTGCAGAGGAGTGCGGGATGCATGATCTGCTTATCGCGCGGATTGAGGTGCCAAAACTTTGCAGCGGTGGGCAGATCATCGGCGCCGAGCAGCTGCGGCGGGGCGGGGTGCACTGGCTGCATTGGGAGGA
>JAAZLP010000217.1 GCA_012799265.1 Phyllobacteriaceae bacterium
GGCTTAGTTTCTCTCCCATCCGGGGTGAGAAGGGCGAAACGTGACAAGTCTCCATCACGTGATTGAGGTGGGGCTGCTCATTCTGGCAGCCTACCTTGTTGGTTGCGTCATAGGGTATGTGGGGCACTGGTTGACGCGGCGGATTGCGCGATCTCGGCATGTGGGGCGGCGCGCGGAACATCCCTCGATGGTCGCCACCGTGGAGCAGTCCGCCTCCGTTCAACCGCTCGCCCCGCCGTCATTCTCCCCTTCGCGCCGTCTCGCTGGTGCCGGTATTCCCGAGCCGCCGGCGATCACCAGCGCGTCGTCGCGGCGACCACCGCAACTTGCTGCACCAAAGGAGGCTCCCGACGATCTCAAGAAAATCAAAGGGATAGGCAAGAAAACGGAATCAGCGCTGCATGATCTGGGCATCTATCATTTCGCACAGATTGCCGCCTGGGAGCGGGCGCATGTCGAGTGGCTGGAGGGCCGGATCGCCATCAAGGGCAGGATTGGTCGCGAGCAATGGGTGGAGCAGGCGACGTTGCTTATGACGGCGCCCGCTGACTAGGCGGCCTTGCCCAGTCGCTCCCGGCTGGTGCGGAAGACGAAGTCTGCAACGGCTTCGATTTCCTCGTGCTGGTCGAAAAGGGCAGGCGAGCCCTGGCCGGCAATCGTAAGGGCCGTCGCGTCCGGCCGCCGTCGGGTCATCTCGTCAAACGTTTCGCGACGCAGTTGGTCGGTCAGTTGCGTGCGCAGGATCATCAGCGGCGCGCAGGAGAGGGCATCGAAGAGCGGCCATTGGGCAACGAGGACATCGTCGAAGGAGATGTCCTTGATGAGCTCGAGCAGCGCCTCGTCGAAGAGCGGCCGGGCGCGCCCGCGCTTGTCGAACCAATGCGTACGCAGGGAGAGATTTTGCAGTTCTGCTTCGCTCTTGCCCGGATAATCGCCACCCAGAATTCGGCGGAAGCTGGCGCTGACGGTCTTTGCGCCGCGCAACTGGGCGATGTGCTGCATATTATTGCGCAGGCGGAAGATGCCGCGCGAATCCGTCACAGGGCCGGAATCGAGGAGGATCGTTCCCCCCACCAGCAGGGGGTGGGCGGCGGCAAAGGCCATGGCAACCTGCCCGCCATGTCCCTGTCCGAGCAGGATCGCGGGGCCAATGCCAAGGGCGGCCATGGTGTCGGCGACGTCCTGCGCGTCGGTCAGCGAACTATAATGATCAGCCTTGGCACGATCATCGGCGCGGCCGCGGCCCGGCAGGTCGATCAGCACAACTGGCCAGTTGCTCGGTCCCAGTCGCTGAAAAAAATCCGCGAAAGCGGCAAAATCACTCATGTTGCGGTGATAGCCGGCCAGACAGACGACGGGCATGCGCCCGGGGCGGAAGTCGCCGCGCTTGTGCACCGCCAGCCGGGTCCGGCCATCGCTGGTCAGAACATGGTTCACCGGCAGTCCGGCAAAGGCCGGATAATCGTCGGGCAGGGTACGGCGACGGCGAATGAGGGACTTCATACCGTCATTTACCGGTCTCGCAACGGCTCTCACAAGGTCGATTTGCGTGCCTTGTGGGCCGCCCACGATAAAAGTATGGTGCGGCCAGTCCTGCGTCGCCCGGCGCGGACCTTGGATTTACGAAAATGCGGCCGGTCGGCCGTCACAACTCAGGAAAAACGACAAATGCTGCGTGGCTCAATTCCGGCACTCATCACCCCCATGCGAGATGGCGTGGTTGATGAGAAAGCCTTTGCCCGCTTTGTCGAATGGCAGATTGAACAGGGGTCGCACGGCCTTGTTCCGGTCGGCACCACGGGCGAGAGCCCCACTGTTAGCCACGAAGAACATAACCGCGTCGTCGAGATCTGCATCGAAGTGGCCAATGGCCGCGTGCCGGTGATCGCCGGTGCCGGGTCCAATTCCACCGCCGAGGCGGTGTCGTTGGCCCAGCATGCGGAAAAGTCCGGCGCCGACGCCGTCCTCTCGGTCGTGCCCTATTACAACAAGCCGACTCAGGAAGGTCTCTTCCAGCACTTTTCGGCAGTCGCGCGGGCCGTTGGCATTCCCGTCATTCTCTATTCGGTCCCGGGTCGCACCATTGCCGACCTGACCGTCGACACCATTGCGCGCCTGCGCGATGCCCATTCGAACATCATCGGCGTCAAGGATGCGACGGCAGATCTCGGTCGCGCCAGCCTGCAGCGTGCCAAGCTGGGTGACGATTTCATTCTGCTTTCCGGAGAGGACGTCACCGCGCTCGGCTTCAACGCCCATGGCGGCAATGGCTGTATTTCGGTCACCGCCAATGTCGCGCCAAAACTCTGCTCGCAGATGCAGGAGCTGTCGCTGGCGGGCGACTTCAAGGGCGCCCTGGCGATCCAGGACAAGCTGGTCTACCTGCACAAGGCAATCTTCGTGGAGCCGAGCCCGGCGCCGGCCAAGTATGGCGCGGCCAAGCTCGGTCTCTGCGCCAATGAACTGCGCCTGCCGCTGGTTGTTGCGACGCCTGCGGCCGAAGAGGCCATGGACTTTGCAATGCGCCACGCCGGTATTATCTAAGGCCTGGGCATAGTTTGCCGCTTACCGCATTGCCCGGTTATCCTGGTGCACCCAGGAACCGGGCAATCCATTTTCGAGTTGATTTGATCCATGTCCAGCAAGAACGACAAAGCCAAGAACGGTTGGATCAGCCACGGACAGGTGGCCGAGAATCGGCGCGCGCGGTTTGACTACGAAATCCTCGACACTCTGGAAGCGGGCATTGTCCTGACCGGCACCGAGGTCAAATCCCTGCGCCTGGGCAAAGCACAGATCACCGAAGCCTATGCTTCGCCGGAAAAAGGCGAGCTCTGGCTCATCAACGCGCATATTCCGGAATATCTGCAGGCCAATCGCTTCAACCATTTGGAGCGGCGGCCGCGAAAACTGCTGGTGTCGAAAAAGCAGCTTGCGCGACTTGATCAGGACGTCGCGCGCGCGGGCAATACCATTGTGCCGCTGAAGCTCTACTTCAACGATCAGGGCCGGGCGAAGCTCTTGATCGGCGTTGGCAAGGGCAAGAAGAACTTTGACAAGCGCGCCAGCAGCCGTGATCGCGACTGGAACCGCGACAAGGCCCGCATCATGAAAGAGGGCGGCCGCGGCTAGCGGCGCCCACTGTTTCAGGCTTCCGTGGGGCGCTGTACCTGCGGACGGCCGACGGTCTTGGCCAATTCCACCACATCGAGGAAAAAGTCCGCCTGTCGGCGCAGGTCGTCCGAGATCATGGGGGTAGGGGTGGTCAGCGTCGACACAACGGTGACGCGCTTGCCCCGGCGCTGCAGCGCCGCGACCAGCGCGGTGAAATCACCGTCGCCGGAAAACAGCACCATGTGGTCATAATAGGGGGCCTGCTCCAAGGCATCGACCGTAAGTTCGATGTCCATGTTCCCCTTGACCTTTCGGCGGCCAGCGCCGTCGGTAAATTCCTTGGCTGGCTTTGTGACCACCGTATAGCCATTGTAATCCAGCCAATCGATCAGTGGACGGATCGAGGAATATTCCTGATCTTCGACGAGCGCGGTATAATAATTGGCGCGGAGCAAATAAGCCTTCGCGCCGAATTCCGCGAGCAGCTTCCTGTAGTCGATATCGGTGCCGATAGCCTTGGAAGTAGCATAGAGGTTTGCCCCATCAATGAAGAGGGCAATCTTTTCTCGCGGATCAATCGCCATTGAAAATCCTTGTCCTGGAACGCGGCGCTTAAAATGGGTGTCTATTGGAGTAGTCGAAGTTAATCGGCGTGGCCGATCATGTATTCGTTAAATTCGGTGTTCGCACATTTTCGTGTTCGCCACAACTGGGTTCCTGACGCCATGCGGCGA
>JAAZLP010000218.1 GCA_012799265.1 Phyllobacteriaceae bacterium
ATACGCACCGGCAGAGCGAACTGGTGGCCATGTTGATGCGGCTCAGCCTCTTCCTCGATCGGGGCGAACGGTAACGATCAGCGAACAACGCGTTCGGCACCGTTCGCTTTAAGTGACGGGCCTTTGCGCGCATCTTGAGGGCAATGGCGCGGTCTGGCGCCACAAGGAGAATAAACATGTCTGCCACAGCCCCCATGCAGATCGGTCTGGTGACGCTCAATGTGCGCCAGCTGGACCGTGTCGCCGACTACTATCGTAAGCTGCTCGGTCTGGAACTGATCGGCCGCGACGGCAACACAATGCGCCTCGGCGTCGGCCAGACACCGCTGCTCGAGCTGCGTGGCAATGCCGATCTTGCTGCACGTGATCCTCGTTCGGCCGGGCTGTTCCACACCGCCTTCCTGATGCCGAGCCGCGAAGACCTCGGCGCCTGGCTGCGCTATGTCGCCAATGAACGCATTCCGGTGGATGGCGCGTCGGATCACCTCGTCAGCGAAGCGCTCTATCTCACCGACCCCGAGGGCAATGGCATCGAAGTCTACTCTGACCGGCCGCGCAGCGAATGGCAGACCGACGGCAAGAGCATCGCGATGACAACGGATCCGCTCGATATCCCTGATCTCCTCGATCTGGCCCCGGCCAAAAGTTGGAACGGAGCGCCGGAGGGGTTCTTCGTCGGTCATATGCATCTGCAGGTCGGCAATGTCAGCGAGGCTCAGCCGTTCTATTCAGGCGTGCTCGGCACTGATGTGACCGCCACCTATCCGGGCGCAGCCTTCTATGGTGCGGGCGGCTATCACCATCAGCTCGCCACCAATATGTGGGGAAGTCGCGGTGCGGGGCCGATCGATGCCAAGGCCACGGGGCTCGTCGGGTTCGACCTGATCCTCGACAGCAATGCACAGCGCGACGCCATTCTGGAGCGCGCCCAATCAACCGGGACAAGCATTCGCGACCCGTGGGGTCTGGAACTGTCCCTCACCAGCAAGGAGGCCTGAGCCATGCTCGTCAACGGCAAATGGACTGACAATTGGCAGCCTGTGCAGGGCACCGACGCCAAGGGCGGCTTTGTGCGGCAGACATCGAGCTTCCGCAATTGGGTGACGCCTGATGGCAGCGCGGGACCGACCGGCGAAGGCGGGTTCAAGGCCGAGGCCGGCCGCTATCACCTCTATGTGGCGCTGATCTGCCCCTGGGCATCGCGCACGCTGATCGGGCGCAAGCTCAAGGGGCTGGACGAGGTGATTTCGGTCTCCATCGTCGAGCCGGAGCTGAGCGAGCAGGGCTGGCGCTTTGCCACGCCCGACCCGATCACTGGCGCAACCTATATGCACGAGATCTATACCAAGGCCGATCCGCAGGTGAGCGGGCGGGCAACGGTGCCCGTGCTCTGGGACAGGCAGACAAACACCATCGTCAACAATGAGAGCGCCGACATTCTGCGTATGCTCAATTCGGGCTATGGTGACCTCGCCAAGAACGATGTCGACCTCTATCCCGAGGCGCTGCGCGGCGAGATCGACGCGCTCAACGACTATATCTATCCGCGCTTCAACAATGGGGTCTATCGGGCCGGCTTTGCGACAACGCAGGAGGCCTATGACGAGGCCTATCAGAATGTGTTCGAAGCACTGGACAGTCTCGAGCAGCGGCTTGAGGGACAGGACTATCTCGTCGGCAATCAGCTGACCGAGAGCGATGTGCGGGCCTTTGTGACGCTGGTGCGGTTTGATGCGGCCTATTACGGGCTGTTCAAGACCAATCTCCGGCGCGTGGCCGACTATCCGAACCTCTCGGCCTATATGCTGCGGATTCTGGACCTGCCGGGCGTGCGCGAGACGGTCAATATCGACCACATCAAGCGCGGCTATTATTCGATCAAGACGCTGAACCCCAATGGGATCGTGCCCAAGGGGCCGCATATTCCGGGGCTTTACGAAGTCGCGTGAAACAGAAAGGGCGCTGGATGATCCAGCGCCCTTTGTTATTTGGCTTAGTGGCCGACCGGATGGCCCGGACCGCCGCCTTCCGGCCTTTTCACGAAGATGGCGGAGATGACCATCAGCACCGAGACGATGGCGCCGCAGAGGAAGCCAGCGCGGACGCCCGAGGCGAGCGCGGCGAGCTGATCGAGGCCGGCAGCGGTTTCGGCTGCGGTCTGCAGCGTCATCATAGCCACGAAAAGCGCGATACCGGCGGCACCGGCCACCTGCTGCACCGAGCCCATGATGGCGCTGGCATGGGCATAGAACTGGGGCGGGACCGAGCTCATCGAGGCGGTGAAGAGCGGGGTGAAGGTGAAGGCCAGACCGACGCTGAGGATCAGGTGGCCGGCGATGACGGCCCAGATCGGCGTATCCTGACCGGCGAAAGCCAGCGCCCACATGACGACGGAGACGGCAGCAACACCCGGCACGAGCAGCGGACGCGGACCCACGCGGTCATAGAGGCGGCCGACGATGGGCGCGAGGAACGCCATGGAGAGTGCGCCCGGCAGAAGGATGAGGCTGGTATAGAGCGGATCGAGGCCGAGCACGGTCTGGGTATAGATCGGGATCAGGATCGAGCTGCCCAGAAGCGCCACCATGGCGATGGCAATGGTGATCAGCGAGAGCGTGTAGTTGCGGTGCTGCAGGGTGCGCAGGTCGAGCAGCGCCTTGTTTTCGTTCTGGAGGCTGAACTGGCGCCAGACGAAAACGCCCATGGCGACGAGACCGATGACAATCGGCAGCCAGGCGGGAATGGCCGAGGGGTGCGAGGCACCTTCGCCAAGGCTCGAAAGACCATAGACCAGACCACCAAAGGCCAGGGCCGAGAGGATGACCGAGAGGATATCCAGCGGCACGTCGCGCGGGGTCGTCACATTGCGGATGCGCACGGCACCCAGCACCAGCGCGCCAATGGCGATGGGCAGGGTGAAATAGAACATGAAGCGCCAGTCGAGATTGGTCAGGATGAAGCCGCCAATCATCGGGCCGATGGCCGGGGCCACGGACATGACAATGGAGATATTGCCCATGACCTTGCCGCGATTGGCGGGGGGCACGAGGGTCATCACCGTGGTCATGAGCAGCGGCATCATGATGGCGGTGCCGGTGGCCTGAATGACGCGGCCGAAGATCAAAAGCTCCAGACCCGGCGCGAGCGCGCAGATGGCCGTGCCGACCGAAAAGATCGACATGGCAAGCATGAAGATCGGGCGCGTGTTGATGCGCTGAAGCAGGAACCCGGTGACCGGAATGACGACGGCCATGGTGAGCAAAAAGGCCGTGGTCAGCCACTGGGCCGCGCTGGCGGTGACGCCGAGATCGACCATGAGATGGGGAATGGCGATGCTCATGATGGTTTCGTTGAGCATCACGACAAAGGTCGAGACCAGCAGCAGGGCGATCACGAGGTTATTGCGCGCAGTGTCGTCGCCGCTATGGGGCGCGCTTTCCGGCACCGCGTCGGCGGTGGCTTCGAATGACATCTCGTGTCCCTTTCAAATTGTCGCGTCGACAGCACGACGGGAGGCTCCGCCGACTTTCGACACATGGGGTATAATCGTGTGACAGCTGGTGTCAGCAGGCAGGACTGGCGCCCGGGTCCGCGCTTGCACGAAGCGGCCCGACCCTGCGTTTCCTGTCAGAAGGAGGGCGCTTCTACGCCCCAAAGCGCTTTGCGTAAAGTCTTGTAATGCATGGCACCTGTTCCCATTTTCGGGGCAAGCAGAACGGTTCCCAAGCAAATGTTCTTGTTCTGTTCTCATTCTCCTGTTAACATTTGCTTGCGTCGGATCGGTGCGATTCCGCCCCCGGCGCGCTTGTCAGGAGATGCTCATGGCCATCTATCAGGCCCCCTCGTTTGAAGCCCTTGAACGTCTGAGCCGCAGCCGCGACGCGGACCTGGCGCGGCGCGAGCTTTTGCACACGGATCGTATCCGCGGGCGCGGCGCACAGTCGAACCGTTCGGGACGTTTCGAGGCGCATCAACGCGACAATTTCGACGATGGCTGGGGGAGCGTCGAGGCGTTGCCGAGCTTCGAGACCGTCGAGCATATCGAGCGCGCGAAAAGCATCATCACCTCCAATGACAGCCCGGATATCGGCTTTGAGCGGTCGATCAATGCCTATCGCGGCTGCGAGCATGGCTGTTCCTATTGCTTTGCGCGTCCGAGCCACGCCTTTTTGGGGCATTCGGCGGGGATAGACTTTGAACGCGACATCTATGTGAAGGCCAATGCGGCCGAGGCATTGCGGGCGGAGCTTTCAGCGAAATCTTATCGGCCAAAACCGATCGCCATGGGCACCAATACCGATCCCTATCAGCCGGCAGAGCGCAAGCATCAGCTGACGCGCAGCATTCTCGAGGTGATGCTGGAGACAAGGCATCCGGTGATGATCACCACCAAGTCGGCGCTGATCATCCGCGATCTGGATATCCTGACGGAGCTGGCCAGGCTGGGGCTGGTGAAGGTCGCGATCTCGGTGACCTCGATGGACCATAAGCTGAGCCGCAAGATGGAGCCGCGCGCGTCCTCCCCGGCGCGGCGGCTGGAGGCGATCCGGCTTTTGAGCGAAGCGGGCGTGCCGACGGCTATCTTTGCCTCGCCCATGATCCCGGCGATCAATGACATGGAGCTCGAACGCATTCTCGACGCCGGCAAGGCGCAGGGTGCGGTGAGCGCCTCGATGATCCTGCTGCGGTTGCCGGGGGAAGTGCGCGACGTGTTCCGCGAATGGCTGCTGCGGCATTTCCCGGACCGGGTACGGCATGTCCTGTCGCTGGTGCGCGATACACGGGGCGGCAAGGATTACGACTCGCGCTGGGGCGTGCGGATGACCGGCGAAGGTCCCTATGCCACCCTCCTCCGCCAGCGCTTTGACAAGGCGCGCGAGCGCTATGGGCTGGATGCCAAATTGCCGGCGCTGCGGACGGATCTTTTTGTGCCGCCGCAGATCGAAAGCAAGCAGATGAGCCTCTTCTAGAGGCTCAGTACTGCGCCACCTTGCGGGCATGGGTGGCCATGAAGTCGAGGGAGGCGAGCACACCGCGCAGGGAAAGGCGGGTGGTGACGGGGTTTTCTGCTCCCGCCAATGGTACCGAGAGCGAGAGGGCGTTGCGCTCCTCGAACTTTTCGATGATTGGCTCGCGATGCGGGCCGACGAGGAAGAACTGGTTGATGGTGTTGAAGCGGGTTTCGAGGTCCTCGCCCATGCGCAGCTGATAGGTAGGACCGCCGATAAAACCGAGGACCATGGGCCGGGTCTCGTCAAACACACCGTCGTCGGGGGAGACGGTGATGGCGACATCGACAGTGCCGTTGAGGCGATTGCGGATGAGGGTGAGCTTATAGGCGGGATGGCTGGCGCCGTTGAGCTCAGGGCTACCGGTGCTGGCAAAGCACGAATAGCCGTAGAAGTCGGGCGCGTCCTCGTCGATGACGGGCGGACAGGCGGCAAGCCAGTCGCGATGATATTGCCGCCATTCGCCGGAGCTATGGCGGAAGGGCTCGGCCGCGACGGGTGCGGAAATCAGGGCGAGGGTGATGAGGCATGCCGCTTTGCGCATTTTCTTCTCTCGGCTTTGCCCCCCGGCACAGACTCTTGTATCAGCTAGAAACACGATTGAATAATGTCACATCGGAATGTCGGTACAGAACCTCAATGGTCTCAACCTGTTTTTTGTTGCCGCTGAAGGGCCTCCGCTCTCCAGCGAACAGGATGCGCTCGACCTTCTCGGCGAGACCTATGGCACCGAGACCGATGTGATCGTGGTGCCCGTCACGCGCTTTGCGCCGGATTTTTTTGATCTGAGCACGAGGCTGGCGGGTCACTTTTTCCAGAAGCTTGAAAATTATCAGATGCGGCTGGCCATTCTCGGCGACATCTCCGGACCAATGGCGGCGAGCAAGGCGCTCACTGATTTTGTCGGCGAGACGAACCGGCGCGCGCATCATTTCTTTGCGGCAGACACCGCAGCGCTGGAGGCCGGCCTGGGCCGGAAGCGCTGATGGCAAAGCGGGCGGTCAAGACGGTGGAGACGGCGGCGCTCTTCGCGCCGGAAGCCGATTTCCCCGATTTCAGCCATGAGCAGATGCTGATCGACCGCGGGGCCAGGCTGGTCGCGGGCGTTGATGAAGCCGGCCGCGGCCCGCTGGCGGGACCGGTCGTCGTGGCGGCGGTGCGGCTCGATCCGGACAATATCCCGGCCGGGCTCAACGATTCCAAGAAATTGACCGCTGAGCAGCGCGATGCGCTCTATGAAGAGATCATGGCCTGCGCCGAGGTCGCCATTGTGAGCGCGCCACCGAGCCATATCCTCTCGCTCAATATTCGCGGCGCGACGCTGGCGGCTATGGCCCGGGCCGTGCGCGCCCTGCCCCGGGCTGTCGACCGCGTGCTGGTTGATGGCCGCGATGTGCCGCCGGAACTGCCCTGCCCCGGGCTGGCGCTGATCGGCGGGGACGGCCGCAGCGTATCGATCGCCGCGGCGTCTATCGTGGCCAAGGTGACGCGGGACCGGATGTGCCAGATCATGGATTGCGACGCGCCGCATTTCGGTTTTGGCGGGCACAAGGGCTATGGCACGGCGGCGCATCTGGGCGCGCTGAACCTCCATGGTCCCTGCCGCCACCACCGGGAAGAGTTCGCGCCCGTGGCGGCCTTGCTGGGCAGGCGCGCCGGCGTCGAAATGGCAGATTAACCCTGCGCTAACCCTTTACGAACGCTACATTAACCAGCGCCGTCTATAACGGGCTTGTTAGTACTGCGTTAGGGTTAAGTGTATGTTGCGTACCGCGCGTACGGTCCGTGTGGCCGATGCGGAGAAGGAAGGTACACGCCTTCCGATCGATACTATTCTTGTGGGCGATTGCATCGACCACATGAATAGCTTGCCGGCCGGCTCCGTCGATCTGATCTTCGCCGATCCCCCCTATAACCTGCAGCTCGAGCAGGGGCTGACCCGTCCCGACCAGTCGAAGGTCGACGCCGTCGACGACGACTGGGACAAGTTCGACAGCTTTGCTCACTATGATGCGTTCACCCGCGCCTGGATGACGGCTGCGCGCCGCGTCCTCAAGCCCGATGGGGCGATGTGGGTGATCGGCTCCTATCACAATATTTTCCGCGTCGGCACGGCGCTCCAGGACCTGGGGTTCTGGATGCTGAACGACATCGTCTGGCGCAAGGCCAATCCGATGCCGAACTTCCGCGGCACGCGCTTTACCAATGCGCATGAAACGCTGATCTGGGCCGCCAAGAGCCAGAAGAGCCGCGTGACTTTCAACTATGAAGCCATGAAGCTCTCCAATGACGATACGCAGATGCGCAGCGACTGGCTGTTTCCGATCTGCACCGGCAATGAGCGGCTGAAGGACGAGGACGACGGCAAGCTGCATCCGACGCAGAAGCCGGAAGCCCTGCTGTTCCGCATTCTCAATGCGACGACCAAGCCAGGCGATATCGTGCTCGACCCGTTCTTTGGCACCGGCACGACCGGGGCCGTGGCGCGCAAGCTGGGCCGTCACTTTATCGGCATCGAGCGCGAGCATTCCTATATCGCCGGCGCACGCCGCCGCATCGCCACCATCCGCCCCGGCGTCTTTGAGGCGCTGCAATCAGTTACGCCGAAACGCAAGGAAGCCCGCATTCCGTTCGGCTCGCTGGTCGAGCAGGGCGTTATCGAAGTTGGGACGCAACTCTTCGACTTAACGAAACGTTACTCTGCCATGGTTCGTGCAGACGGCTCGCTCGTCTCAGGTCCGCATCAGGGGTCGATCCACAAGGTCGGTGCGCTGGTTCAGGGCTCTGAGTCATGCAACGGGTGGACCTTCTGGCACCACGAACAGGATGGCCGTATCGAACCGATAGACTCCCTTCGGGCCGATATTCGCCAAAAACTTGATTTGCTTTCTGCCTGATCCTGACCTCCAATCTCCCTCAGGCTCTACTCACTGGCCGCCGGTTTGCCCCGGCGGCCTTTTTGTTTGGGAGAAGGCTAAGGATCTGGTGGTCTAGAAGCGGTAGTTGAAGCCAGCGCGGACGATGTTGGCGGACATGCTGGCTTCCACGCCGCCACCATTGACCACGGGGAAATACATTTCCGGCCCCAGATTGAGGTGGAGATATTCGGCCTTCACGCTGATGGCATCAGTCAGCATAGCCTCGACACCGGCACCAACTGTCCAGCCGGAATGGAGACGGCGCGATTCCGGGCCACCCATGTCCGTCATGTCCTGATGCCCGCCGGCCATGGCTACACCGCCAGTGACATAGGGCATGAAGCGATCGCCGAGCGACACACCAGCACGGGCCCGAAGCGTGCCAAAGTACTCCAGCGTATGGGTTGCCCCAGCGCCTGTCGTCTGGGTCATGTGAGCAGCCTGAAGATCGCCTTCAACGCCGATGACGGCCGAACCAAGTTGGACGTTATAGCCCAACTGCAGACCAGCGGAGGCACCGCGGATCTGATCAAAGCCCAAAGCGACGCTACTATCCAGCGCTGCCTGCCCCAACCCACCGTTGATACCCAGATAGAATCCCGACCAATCGGCGACGGAAGCCGGGCTGGTCACGCTGGGCGGGATATAGACGAGATCGGCAGCGTAGACGGCGGCGGATGAGAGGAAAGTGGAGGCGGCGCAAATCGCCGCCAGGGCACGAAAACGAACCATTGTTTTCTCCTTACAATGGTTCTTTGAGTGCGGTGCAGCGGCCCGTTAGACCATAATCCAACTGGGGTAAAATTCGCCGAAAGTGGCTTGGTCAGCGGGGGACGGGCGGCAGCGGCGGGGCGGTGAGCCCGACAAAGGGATCGGCCCATTCGGGAATGGCTTCGAGCCGCGCATTCCAGCGCGCGATGGCGGGATAATCCTCGATGGGGAGGCGGGCGACGTCGTTGTAGGGCAGATAGGTCGCCATGCGGAAATCGGCATAGGAGACCGCATCGCCGACGAGCCAGTCGCGGTTGGCCAGCTCGGCGTCGAGGATTTTGGCATTGGCGTGGAATTGGTTGGTGGCTTCGGCCACCGCATCGTGATCCGTTGGCCCGATATTGTAGCGCCGCTTGGTGCCAAGCTCCCATTGTACCGTTTCGGTGGCGCGGACGAACCCTTCCTTGCCCCAACTGATCCAGCGGATCATTTCCGGCTCTTCATCATCGGTGCGCCAGAAAGACGAGCCGGTGCGGCGCGACAGGAAGCAGGCAATGGCGTCGGCTTCCCAGAGCGGGCGCGCCGGTCCTTCGAGGATGGGCAGCAGCAGATTGGGATTGAGGTGGCGGTAGCGTTCGGCCTGGGTCGGGTCCTGCGGTGCCGCGAACTCATATTGGACATCGGCGGCGAGATATTTGGCGACGGCGACGGCCAAACGTGGATTGGCGTTGCGGCTGAAATAGAGCTTCATCTTGTCGGTGCCTCCCTTGCTGAACGCTATCACAACGATTGGCAGTCGGGCGTTTCGACAGGTCTATTCCAGCAAGGTCCCCGTGCCCGTGGCGGTGAGAAAGTGCTGGACCTTTTCCAGCGCGACCGGATCGAGATCGGCAGCGGGCGCATCGCCGGCAAAGGTATGCTTGAAACCGGAGGCGGTGATGATGCAGACCGTGCCGGAGCGCGCGAGGTCCGGATGGGCCATGAGATGGGCGACGCCAGCGCAGGCGGAAAATTCGGCGTCGATGCCATCATGCTTGAGGAGCGCGGCGCGGGCGGCGGCAAGCTGGTCGTCGGAGACCGCAGCGACGCTGCCGCCAGACTGGCGCACTCTGTCGAGAACAAGCGTGCCGTCCTGGGCGTAGCCATCGAGGCGGTCGGCAATGGCGGCGGCTTTGGTGTCCACCGGATCGGTCCATGGGGTGACGTGATTGGCGCCTTCAAAAAAGGCCCTGGCGATGGGGGCGCAGCCGGCGGCCTGGACAGCGACCAGCGGCGGCACATTTCGACCGGCTTCGCGGAGGCCGTTGGCGGCG
>JAAZLP010000219.1 GCA_012799265.1 Phyllobacteriaceae bacterium
CGGCTCCCGCCCAGGTGCAGCAGGCCTATGTGCTCGACGCCTTTGAAGACCAGCCCGCCCGGCTTGTCGTCGACATCATTCCGGCCACCGCCGAAGAGTTCACCGCCAATGTCGAGCGCGACCGCGCCGCGTCGGCGAGCGTTCCGGCCCAGGTCCAGTCCACTCCCGCCGGTGGCTCCGAGATTGCCCTCGACACGAAGCCCCTGGTGATCATTGACCCCGGTCATGGCGGCATCGACAGCGGCGCGGAGACCGCTGACGGCGTCAAGGAAAAGGACATTGTCCTTGCCTTCTCCCTGAGACTTCAGGAATTGCTGGTGGAATCGGGCCGCTTTGACGTGGCGCTGACCCGCGAGGACGACACCTATCTCCGCCTTGAGGAGCGTGTGGCGCTGGCCCGCACCAACAAGGCCGACCTCTTCATTTCCATCCACGCCGACAGTTTCCAGCAACCCGAAATCCGTGGCGCCTCGGTCTATACGCGCGACGAGAACGCGACCGACGTGCTCGACAAGGTTCTGGCCGACAATGAGAACAAGTCGGACGTGATCGCCGGCTTCACCATGCCGGCCATGACGCCTGAAGTCGTCGATATCCTCCTCGATCTTATGCGCCGCGAGATGCGTGTTCAGTCCTTCATGGCGGCGCAGGCAATCGTGCATCAGCTTGAGCCCAGCGTGGCGCTGCGGCGCTTCCCGGTGCGCCAGGCCGATTTCTTCGTCCTGCAGGCACCCGATGTGCCCTCAGTGCTGGTGGAGCTGGGTTTCCTCTCCAATGCCAGCGACACCGCCAATCTGATGCGTTCGGAATGGCGTGACCGGACCGCCGAAGCCATTGCGCGCGGCATTTCCACCTATTTTGATACGATCGAGACCGAGCAATGAGCCGTTCGAATGTGATCTCGA
The DNA here is from genome assembly GCA_012799265.1 of Phyllobacteriaceae bacterium. Taxonomy (GTDB): domain Bacteria; phylum Pseudomonadota; class Alphaproteobacteria; order Rhizobiales; family Devosiaceae; genus Devosia. Next base: position 906 of record JAAZLP010000219.1, read on the forward strand.
GCCCCTCGCGACTCCTCTATAATGCCGTGACTGCCGCGCAGGACGCGGCGCGAGGTTTGTAAGCGATGTTCCGTCTCCTCGGCTGGCTCTTTGGCTTTGGCATGTTTCTGGCGCTCGGCGGTGTTGCCGGCGCAGCGGTTTATCTGGCGAATGTGTCGTCGCAGCTGCCCGACTATACCGTCCTGCAGGACTACCAGCCGCCGGTGACGACCCGCGTCCACGCCGCCGACGGCACGCTGCTCGCCGAATATGCGCGTGAGCGCCGCCTGTTCCAGCCGGTCGAGACCATTCCGCCGCTGGTGCTGAATGCCTTCCTCTCGGCCGAGGACAAGGACTTCTTCAGTCACAACGGTATCGCCATCGACGGCGTCATGCGCGCCGTGCGCGACAACCTGCTTGCCCGCATGGACGGGAACAATGCCATTCAGGGCGGCGGCTCCTCCATCACCCAGCAGGTGGCCAAGAACTTCCTGCTCACCTCCGAGCAGACCTGGGACCGCAAGATCCAGGAAGCCATCCTGGCGCTGCGCATCGAGTCTACCTTCACCAAGGAAAAGATTCTCGAGCTCTACCTCAACGAGATTTTCCTCGGCCTCAATTCCTATGGCGTGGCCGCTGCGGCGCTGAACTATTTCGACAAGGCGCTCTATCAGCTGACTCTGCCGGAAGCCGCCTATATCGCCGCGCTGCCCAAGGGCCCGAACAATTATCATCCCTTCCGCCGCCCGCAGGCCGCCATCGAGCGTCGCAACTGGGTGATCGACCGCATGGTCGAGAATGGTTATGTCGAGCCCGCTGATGCTGCTGCGGCCAAGGAAGAGCCGCTCAACGTCATTCCGCGTGCCGCCGGCAGTCAGCTCTATTCGGCTGAATATTTCACCGAGGAAGTGCGTCGCGAACTGGCCAAGCTCTATGGTGAGGACCAGCTCTATGGCGGCGGCCTCTCCGTGCGCACGACGCTCGAACCGCGCCTCCAGGAATATGCCCGCCGCGCGCTGATGGATGGCCTCATTCAGTATGACCATACCCGTGGTTTCCGCGGTCCCGTGGCCAGCGTTGAACTCGGCGAAGACTGGGGTGAGGCCGTTTCCACCATCACGCCGCTCAGCGACGTGCCGGAATGGCAGCTCGCCGTGGTGCTGGAAATGGGCAGCAACGAAGCCCGTATCGGCCTCAGGCCGGAGCGTGACGTCGATGGCGCTATTTCCGCGGCCCGGGTCGAAGGCACGCTCTCCGGTCCCACCATCAAATGGGTCTCGCAGCCACTGCAGAATGTCCTCAAGGTTGGGGACGTGGTCTATGTTTCCCCGGTAGCGGGGCAGGAGGGTGTCTATACCCTCGAACAGGTGCCGGAAGTCGAAGGCGCGCTGGTCGCCATGGACCCGCGCACCGGTCGTGTCCTCGCCATGGTCGGCGGTTTCTCCTTTGCCGAGAGCGAGTTCAACCGCGCCACCCAGGCCCTGCGCCAGCCCGGCTCGTCCTTCAAGCCCATCGTCTATGCGGCGGCGCTCGACAATGGCTATACGCCCGCTTCGGTGGTCCTCGACGCGCCCATCGAAGTGCGCATGGGCGATGGCTCCGTCTGGCGCCCGGAAAACTATGCGCAGGAATTCTATGGCCCGCAGACGCTCCGTCGCGGCATCGAGCGCAGCCGTAACGTCATGACCGTGCGCCTTGCCCGCGATATCGGTATGCCGCTCATCGCCGACTATGCGCGTCTTTTCGGCATCTATGACGACATGCAACCCGTGCTCGCCATGTCGCTGGGCGCCGGCGAAACCACGGCCATGCGCATGACCTCGGCCTATGCCACCATCGCCAATGGCGGCCGCAAGATCACGCCGACGCTGATCGACCGCATTCAGGACCGCTACGGCAAGACAGTCTATCGCCACGACCAGCGCCTCTGCGAAGGCTGCACGGCAGAAGACTGGCATCAGCAGGGCGAACCCCGCATCATCGACAATCGCGAGCAGGTGCTCGATCCGATGACCGCCTACCAGATCACCTCCATGATGGAAGGTGTGGTCCAGCGCGGCACCGGTACCGCGGCGCGGGCATTGAATCGCCCGGTTGCGGGCAAGACAGGCACGACCAATGACTACAAGGATGCCTGGTTCGTCGGCTTTACCCCAGAGCTCGCCGTCGGCGTCTATGTCGGTTTTGACCAGCCGCGCTCCATGGGCTCGTCCTCGACCGGCGGCGGCATGGTTGTGCCGATCTTCACCAATTTCATGGCTAAGGCGCTTCAGGGCAGGCCGGCGACGCCGTTCAACGTGCCTGCCGGAATGACGACGGCCTGGATCGATCCCAATACCGGCGCGCAGGCCTATGAAGGCCAGCAGGGTATCCGCGAGGCCTTCAAGCCCGGCACCGGCCCCAACTCGCCCAATTCAGTCATCGGCATTGGCGTCGCCGAGTACGACGCCATCCAGCGCCAGCAGATGATGCAGCAGCAATATGGCACCGGTTTCTCGGGCGCTCCGGTCGGCAACGGCACCTTCCTCGATCCGTCGTTCAACCGCCGGTAATTGTCGCTCACAGGCAGTTGCGCGGATCAAACGAGTAAGCTAGGAACCGCCCCGTGCCCCTCTGGCGGAATGGTAGACGCGCCTGACTCAAAATCAGGTATCGAGAGGTGTGCCGGTTCGAGTCCGGCGGGGGGCACCACTTCCTGACATCGCCTTCGCAATAAACCACGCCGCCCGTGCCTCTTCGGCGCGCGATCCTTAAGGTTCTGGCTCACAAGCGTTTCTGGGCGCAGGCGCTTTCCGCCTTGTTATCGACACTAATCGCTGTCATAGTGCCAGCATACGTTTTCAGCCTAAGTCGGCTGCCTTCTGCCGGTCATTTCCGGTCCTTGGCTCACTGATCTGTCATGCGAACGTTTTTAGCCCCCGTGCATGGTGCGCCGGGGTAACTGCTCGTTCGCTTCGTCGCCGAGCTTTGAGGATAAAGCAAATGTCCGCCTTCAAGGGTACCGTAAAGTTCTTCAACGCCACCAAGGGTTTTGGTTTCATCACCCCGGAATCCGGTGGCAAGGATCACTTCGTTCACATTTCGGCTGTTGAGCGCTCGGGCGTCAACGGTCTCTATGAGAACGACAAGGTCACCTATGACGTCGAAACCGGTCGTGACGGCCGTGAATCGGCTGTGAACCTCGCTCTCGTCGAGTAGTTCGCGACAGTCATAGACTGTTTGGAAAGGTCGCCCTCGTGGCGGCCTTTTTTGTTTGGGCGACGGCCTCGGGAACCAGTGCGTTCGGCTCGGGATTGAGACGGGCAAGATTGGAGGCCGTCATGAGTAACAAGCAGGATAAGCCGAGCGCAGACCGTCCCGAGGACAGGCGCGGGACGAAAAACCGTATACCTGCGGGTCCCCATGCCCGGCCTGATCTCACGGACAAGAACAAGACACCCGGCACCGGTTCACTGCCCGAAGACAGGGCGGGCGAAAGCGATGTCGGTCCAGACTGAACAGCGCTGCTGCCACCATTGTTTGGGCGCGGACCAAGCGGTCGATATCTCCGCATTGCTGCCATCAAGTTGACGCCGCCGGGGTGCAGGCGTAAAGACCGGCTGTCATTGCCGAGCCTCCGCGCCCGTCCAGCCAGCGTCTCATTTCAGACGTGAATCGGTCCCTCCGCCAACTGATAGACACCCAGTTTCCGCTGGCTGGGGCCGGCGCCATGACGCGTCATGACGTTACTTGCCTGGAGAATTTCAATGGATCCCCATTCCACCAAACCCCTCTGGCAGCGGTTCAGCGTGTTCCTGATCCCCCTGATGGTCTCGAACATCCTGCAGTCGCTCTCTGGCACGGTGAACTCAATCTATGTGGGTCAGCTGGTTGGCGTGGAAGCGCTGGCTGCCATCGCGACTTATTTTCCCATCGTCTTTTTCCTGATGAGCTTCATGATCGGCCTCTCGGCCGGTTCGACGACGCTGATCGGCCAGGCC
>JAAZLP010000220.1 GCA_012799265.1 Phyllobacteriaceae bacterium
CGATGGTTCTCTGCCTTCTCCTCGGCACTGAAAAAGACATCGCGATGATCGATCTCGCCGTCCTTTTCCAGCACCTTCACCGCACAGAGCCCGCACTCACCGCGCTGGCAATCGTAGATCATGTCCACCCCGGCCCCGAGCAAAGCATCGAGCAGCGTCTGGTCCGATCGCACCGACACCGTGATGTCCCGATTGAGAATGTCGACACTGAAGGATTTTTCGGCAAAGAGCCCACTATCGCCAAAGACCTCGTAGCGCAGCCGGCTGACCGGACGTCCGGCCGCAGCCCAGGCGGATTTTGCCGCCTCCAGCATGCCGATGGGCCCGCAGAGATAGCATTCGGCATCGTCAGGAAGCTGCGCAAACTCGGCCGCAAGATCGGTATGCTCGCCAAGCGAATTGTCCCGCAGCACGAGCCGGTCACCGAGCAGGCCGGACAGTTCATCGGCAAAAGCCATAAGGCCTCGGGAGCGTGCGCCATAGACAACACGCAGCGAAGCGCCACGCGCGGCCAGCGCTCTTGCCATGCCATAGATCGGGGTGATGCCAATGCCACCGGCCAGGAGCAGATAGTGCCCGGCGCGCCAGCTCAGCTCGAAGCGGTTTTCCGGCAGCGTCAGCCGAACCGCCTGCCCTGTCTCGAGCGACCACATGAAACGCGAGCCGCCGCGGCTCTGTGGATGGAGCTTCACCGCCACCGCAATATGCCCGCACGGCGCCGGGACCACCGTATAGGTCCGATTGGCTACCTGCCCGTCGATCTCGACGCGAAAATTGCTGTGCGAGCCCGGATCGAAGCGCGGCACGGCGCCATCAACGGCAAAGGTAATCTGCCTTACATCATCGGCGATCTGGACAATGTCAGCGACACGGGCGTCGCGCCACTCCACGCGGTTACGCATTTTCTCCCCCAATTCTTTCCGGCTGAGTCCTAAGCGACGACCAGCGACAGAGCCGGCACGCGACGGATGAGGCTGCGATCCTGATCCAACACGAATTCGAGGTTCTGCCGGGCAAGGCGGGCATGCTCTCGCGCCAGCGCCTCAGCCCGCGCCCCCTCGCGCAGCTCGATAGCGCTGACCATGGACCGGTGCTGGTCCTGAGCCGCATAAAGCGAGCGACGGAAGGCAAGCACATCGGCCTGCTTGTGGAGGAAGGCACTGGGAGAGGCGAAGGGCAGGCTCGTCACCCGCTCGATCTCGCGCCTTATGGTCTGGCTGGCGAGACCCCATAGCTTTTCGTGGAACGTGGCGTTGAGATCGACATAGCGGTCGAAATCCATCGCCTCCAGATCCCCGGCCTGGGTGCGGTCCAACTCGTTCAAGATCCGTTGCAGTTCATTCATCCGCGCCGGCGCCACGCCGCGCTCAGCGGCCAGACGCAGTGCCGTCCCCTCCAGCACGCCGCGCAGTTCGATGGCGTCAATGACATCCTCGCGGGTAAAGCTGCGCACGGCAAAACCGCCCGAGGGAATGGCCTCAACCAGTCCCTCCTGCTCGAGCCGGGCAAGCGCTGCGCGCAGCGGGGTGCGGGAGATGCCGAGCTTTTCGGCCAGCGCCACTTCGGAGAGCCTTGACCCGGCGCGGATGTCGCCGGAAATGACCAGATCACGCACGCCCATCAGGGCGCGCTGGGACTGCATGGCACGATCAGATTTGTCGATCATTCGGCAGCTTCCTGCAGCGCGTTTTCCGCATCAATCATGCGGTCGATCAGCCGACGCGCCCACATCGATCCAGCATCAATATTGAGATTGTAGATCACGTGGTCGGGATTGGCGTCGATGGCCTTTTGCTGGGCCTCGAGAATGATCTCGTCCTCGCGGAAAATCGACGACACACCCTCCCGCAGATTGTGGGTGCGGGCCTGCTCATCGATCTTGTAGTTGCGGGCGAAGGCCCAGAAATAGTGGCAGCTTTTGTCGGTTTCGGGCGTCATGGTGTTGAGCACAAAACCATTGACGCCCTGGCTGCGATCGCCTTCCGGCGCACCGGTGCCGGTGGGCGCCACGCCCACATCGATGGCGATGGTGGACGGCGCCTGAAAATTGATGATCTGCCAGCGATCGACATTGCCCGGCTTGCCCAACTGACCGCGCCAGAAGAGTGGCGCGTCGATATCGATCATCCAGCGGGTAATGGTGGCGGTGGTTTCGGTATGGGTGGCTTCGAACGGCGCCTCGGCCACCGCGCGATTGCCGATGGAGGAGCCATGCACATAGGTCTCGTGCGTGAGGTCCATCAAATTGTCGACCACAAGGCGATAGTCGCATTTGACGTGGATGACCTTGCCGTCGGCGGCCCATTCCGGATCATCGTTCCAGTGCAGGTCGGGCACCAGATCAGGATCGGCCAGCGCCGGATCGCCCATCCAGAGCCAGATGAAGCGATGGCGCTCCACCAGCGGATATGACTTCACGCAGGCCGACGGATTTATGGTGTCCTGCGACGGCATGTATACACACCTGCCGGTGTCGTCGAATTCAAGCCCGTGATAGCCGCAGACGACATTGTCGCCATGCAACTCTCCCATGGATAGCGGCAGCAGCCGATGCCAGCACGCATCCGCCAGCGCAACAGCCGATCCATCCTGTTTTCTATAGAGAACTACTGGCTTGTTGCAGATCGTGCGCGCCAGCAGCCCCCGCTTGACCTCGACATCATAGGCCGCTGCATACCATGCATTCATCGGAAAAGTGGGCTCGCCCATTTTTCATGTCCTCCTGTCCCTCCAGGCACAATGAATACCACCTGTATACATTTTGCAAGATTGTCGTTGCCAATACTTTCTCCGTGCGTATCAATCCTTTCATCTTGAGGAGGAAATAATCATGGCAATAGCCAAGCCGCCCTATCGTGCCGATGTTGTCGGCTCGTTTCTGCGTCCGGACAGCATCAAGGCAGCGCGCAAGGCGCGGAGCGAGAATAGCGGCATGAGCGCGGAGAACTTGCGCGCCATCGAAGACGAAGCGATCCGCGACGTCATTCGGATGCAGGAAGATGCCGGCCTAAAGGCCGTCACCGATGGCGAGTTCC
>JAAZLP010000221.1 GCA_012799265.1 Phyllobacteriaceae bacterium
CAGCGCCTCCGCAAGACGCTTGGCCCGCCGATGATCATCAGCCAGCCGCGCAATATTGTGGTCCAGCGCATAAAGCCCGGCGGCCGCCAGAATACCCGCCTGCCGCATGCCACCGCCCAGCATTTTCCGGTTGCGTCGTGCCGTCTCGATAAGATCTTCCCGGCCAACAAGCACAGACCCGACAGGCGCGCCGAGCCCCTTGGAAAGGCAGATCGAGACCGTGTCGAAGACCGACGTGAACTCCTTGATCCCTAAGCCCAGCGCCGTAACCGCATTGAAAGCGCGAGCCCCATCGAGATGCATGCCCAGCCCATGGCGACGGGCGATCTCGGCCACTGCCTCCATATAGCTCAGCGGCAGCGCCCTGCCCCCAAAGGTATTCTCGAGCGCAATCACCCGCGTCGTCGCGAAGTGGTTATCACCCGCCTTGATCGCCGCTTCGATCTCTTCCAACGCCATCGTGCCATCGGCCTGATGCGCAATCGGCTGCGGCTGGATCGAGCCCAGCACAGCCGCCCCGCCGGCCTCATACTTGTAGCAATGCGCGTTCTGCCCGGCGATGAACTCATCCCCGCGCCCGCAATGACTCATCAGCGCCAATAGGTTCGACTGCGTCCCCGAAGGCACGAAAATCGCGGCATCCTTGCCAAGCAGACCAGCCATCCGCTGCTCGAGAAGATTGACGGTCGGGTCATCGCCAAAGACATCGTCCCCCACTTCGGCGGCTGCCATGGCCGCGCGCATGCCTGCGCTGGGGCGGGTCACGGTGTCGGAACGAAAATCGTGTCGAATGGCGTTCATGGCAAAAAGCTCCGGTCAGGTTAGGAGCCTTTTGCCAACTCGGCGCGCTATTGGCTAGGCGGCAACATCACCGTCATTGTCGTGGTCATTCGCCGCGGACAGGTCGACCGCCGGCTTTCGCGCAACCACGAGGATACCATTGATCGGCTGGCCGCGGTCATAGCGAAGCACTGCCGTTTCAAACCGCACCACTTCCAGCCCCGCCACAATCAGCGCATCGCGGGTCGCCGCCACGCCATGCGCGTAGCGCAGGCTCGGGCGCAGGAAGACGGCTTCCTCGCCATCATGTGCCTCCAACGAAAATGCCACCAGCCCACCAGCCTTCAGCGCCGGCATCAGCGCAGTGAGGAACGGTTGCAGCGCGCCGCAATAGATCAGCACATCGGCGGCAGTGACGAGATCGGCATCGGCCCGTCGTGCATTGAGCGCGGCAACCAGTTCTGCCTTGTGCAGGGCATCATAGATGCCCTTGCGCGCAGTTTCCGCGATCATCGCCGCCGAAATGTCGATGCCTTCGAGATGGGTCACTTTCGGACGCAGCTTTTCGCCCATCAAACCTGTGCCGCAGCCCAGGTCCAGCGCCTTGTCAAAATGGCTGACGCCGAGGCGCGCCATCTCTTCATTGACCAACTCATCCAGCAGGTCAGGCACGCGATAACCGAGTTTACCAACCAGGGAGTCTTCGAAGCGCGGCGCATATTGGTCAAACAGCGCCTCGACATAGCTGATCGCCGTGCCATGGTCGGCTGGTTTGGCGTTGTGCACCGCCAGTTTCAGCTTCGCGCCAAAAACGCCTTCATCATCCAGCGCTTCCAGACGCCGCCAGGCGGATATCGCGACAGAGACATTGCCCGCTGCTTCGGCGTAGCTGCCCAACATGTCCCAGCCGCCTGCCCATTCGGGCACCAGTTCGAGAGCCTGTTCCATCAAATCAACCGCCGCTGCCGGATCGCCGCTCTCGGCCAGGGCACGGGCGTAGTTAGCCCGACGGTCAGCTAAGACATCGCCGGAAGAAAATGACGCTGTGTTCAACGTGTGATGCTCGGGAAGAGGGCCGCCTAAGGGCCCAGCGGCGGAGGAATTGCCGGAATCTGTGGCCGAGCGCAAGAAAAAACCGGCGATCCCGAGACTGTGCGCTGTCCCCACTTTCCAACCGCAGCCATTGGGTTATGGTAGCCAATGCAGTCGATATAATATCCGCAACATCAATGGGCTGCCCGATTGCTACCTTCCTCCCGCCACGGCGAGAGCAACTGTTCGTCTGTCGATTCAAGTTTTTCTTCGATCGTGTCCCGTGGCGTGGTGTAACTGAGGCAGGGCCTCCACGCATATCCGGCTTGGCCGGTTGGTCAGCGTGCGGGGACTGCCGGCAGGCTGACGAGGGGATCATCGCTCAAAGGGGCGACGGATTCCAGCGACATGTATCTGGCGCGCTGTACCGCCCACTTCGTTCTGCTCGAGCAGGATGGCGCCGACGAGCCGGACGATGGCATCCTCGTTGGGGAAGGTGCCCACCACCTCGGTCCGGCGCTTAACCTCGCCATTCACCCGTTCTATCGGGTTGTTGCTGTGAAGCTCGGCCCGATGCTCCCTGGGGAAGCTCATGTAGGCGAGGACGTCGTGCTCGGCCTCATCCATTATGATGGCGAGCTTGGGCACGCGAGGGCGGATCTGGTCGGCAACGGCGCGCCATTGGGTGCTGGCGGCCTCCGGCGTCTCCTGAGCGAAGGCCGTGGCGATAAAGGCACTGGCCACGCGGCGACCGCTCTTGCCGGC
>JAAZLP010000222.1 GCA_012799265.1 Phyllobacteriaceae bacterium
CGATGCCGATGCGGCGATGCGCGAAAAACTCGAGGCGCAGGATTGGCTGACCACCGTCGTCGAGCAGGAGGCCGATGCCAGTTCAGCGCGCGTTACCGGCGCCATGGTTGACTATCTACAGCCTGGCGACAGTACAGCGATCATCAATCGCCTCGCAGATCCAGCCATCCGCATCGTTTCCCTCACGATCACGGAGGGGGGCTACTACATCGATCCGGCCACTCAGCAATTCGATCCCCGTCATCCTGACATTGCTTGGGACGCCGCGCATATCGAGACACCCCGAACAACCTTCGGCCTCATCCTCGCCGGACTGATGCGTCGTCGCGACGAGGGCATACAGCCCTTCACGGTGATGAGTTGCGACAACATCCCCGGCAACGGCCACGTCACCGAAAACGCAGTTGCCGGTCTGGCCGCGCTCGTTGATCCGGACCTCGCCCAATGGGTAAAGACCAACGTTGCCTTCCCAAATGGCATGGTCGATCGCATCACGCCCGCCACCTCGGATCGCGAAAAGGCGCTCCTTGCCGAACAGTTCGGTATCGACGACGCCTGGCCTGTCTTCTGCGAGGAGTTCAAGCAGTGGGTACTGGAAGACAACTTCCCTGCCGGTCGCCCTGCGCTTGAAAAGGTGGGCGTTCAATTTGTGCCCGATGTGGCGCCCTATGAGCTGATGAAGATCCGCATCCTCAATGGGGGGCACGCCACCATCGCTTACCCGGCCGGACTCATGGACGTCCATTTCGTCCACGAAGCCATGCAGCATCCACTCATCGCCGCATTCCTGCGCAAGGTCGAGACCGAAGAGATCATCCCGGTCGTTCCGCCGGTGCCCGACACTGACCTCGGCGACTACCTCGCACTCTGCGAGAGGCGCTTTGCCAATCCCAAGATTGGCGACACAATCCGGCGTCTCTGCCTGGACGGATCGAACCGCCAGCCCAAGTTCATCATCCCCAGCGCGCTAGACCGCGCTCGTGCTAAGAGTGTGTTGACGGGCCTGGCTTTGGTCTCCGCCCTTTGGTGTCGCTACTGCTTCGGTGAAACGGATTCCGGCACCCTGATCGAGCCCAACGATCCAAACTGGGACCGCCTCAAAATCCAGTCGCAAAAGGCCAGAGAGAACCCTGAAGCATGGCTGGAAATGAGCGACATCTACGGCGCTCTTGCAGAGGAGCCGAGCTTTGTTGCTGCGTTCACCAAGTGTTTGAATTCGCTGTGGTCTCAGGGCACGAAATCTACGCTCGAAGCCTATCTAGCCAACCGCCTCTAGCCCGCTCCAACCCCTTCGGCTATGGTCCGGCCGGAGATGAGGAGAGAGGGCGGGGTGTCGGACAAACTCCTGGTCGGCGTAGACGTCGGGACGGGCAGCGCCCGGGCGGGTCTGTTCACGCCCGACGGTACGCTACTATCACGTCATGAATTTCCAATAGACATGCAGCGCTCCGGCGCCAATTTCGCGGAGCATGACAGCGAGCAAATCTGGGCCGCCACCTGCGCCGCGGTCCGCGCCACGCTTGCTTCTGCCGGAGTTGAGCCCTCGCAGGTTACCGGCATCGCCTTTGACGCGACCTGCTCGCTGGTCTTCCGCGATGCCGCGGGGACGCCGGTTCCCGTCGGCCGCACTAGCGAAAGCCGTTGGGATACAATCGTTTGGCTGGATCATCGGGCCCTAGCCGAGGCTGAGGAGTGCACTCGCACTGGCCATAGCGTTCTTGCATCCATTGGCGGCGTCATGTCGCCGGAGATGGAAATTCCCAAACTGATGTGGGTCAAGCGCCATCTTCCAGAAAGCTGGGCACGGTCTGCGCAAGTGTTTGATCTTGCAGATTTCCTATCCTGGAAGGCCACCGGCTCGAACGCCCGCTCCCGTTGTACCCTTGCCACCAAATGGACTTACCAAGCGCACCTGGCTGACGGGTGGCAGAGAGACTTCCTCCAAGAGGTGGGGCTGTCGGACCTTTTCGAACGGACTGGGGTTCCGGATAGCGCGAACGATGTGGGTTCGGATCTTGGTTCACTCACTGCTGTAGCAGCAGAACAGCTCGGCCTGACAACGGCTTGTCGCGTTGGAGCCGGTGTGGTCGATGCCTATGCAGGGGCGATCGCAACGCTCGGCCCAATGGCTCAGGAACGGAACAAGCTCTCCCGCCACGCCGCGCTCATTGCGGGCACCTCCAGTTGCATCATGACAATGTCGGAACAAAGCAGGGCCATTCAAGGAATCTGGGGCCCGCACCACGGCACGCTGCTTTCCGGCTTTTGGCAGCAGGAAGGGGGGCAGTCCGCAACTGGCGCGCTGCTGGATCATGTCATTCGCTGGCATGGGGCGGGGGGCGAACCGAGCGTCGATCATCACCGTGACATCTGCCAACGTGTTATGGACCTTCGGAAAATCGAAGGTGCCACTTTCGCTAGCCGCCTGCACGTCCTGCCGGATTTTCATGGCAATCGCTCGCCGCTTGGGGATCCCATGGCGCTCGGGGTCATCTCCGGCCTGACGCTGGACAGCGATTTCGACTCCCTGTGTCGGCTCTATTGGCGGACTTGTGTCGGCATTGTCCTCGGCGTCCGCCACATTATCGAAACGCTCAACAACAGTGGTTATGCCATCGATACGCTGCACATTACGGGAGGACACACGCGCAATCCGCTGTTGATGGAGCTCTATGCCGACGCAACGCGATGCACCGTCGTCGAACCCTCAGCCCCAGATGCCACTCTCCTGGGCATGGCGATGGTCGCGGCCAGCGCTGCAACGGTTTACCCCGACCTGGCAGAAGCATGTATAGCCATGCAGCAGAGCGGCTCAGCCCTGTCCCCAGACGCTGAAGCCAGCGCCCGGTTTGATCGTGACTACCGAATTTTTCTCCAAATGCTGCACCAGCGAGAGGCGCTGGACACGGTTGGTTAGCTGACAGCGGTGCGCCCGCTTCAGCCCTTGATGCCGGCAGACAGGGTGATGGCCTGTGTCACGCGTTTCTGGAACAGCAGATAGGCGAGGGCCACTGGCAGGCTCGCGAGCACGGCACCGGCGAGCAAGCGCGCGTAATAGACGCCGAACGCGTCCTGAACAGCCGTAATGCCGACGGTTACCGTCATCATCCGCTCGTTCTGTACGGCAAGGAAGGGCCAGAGGAAGCTGTTCCAGGCGCCGATGAAGGTGATGATGGCTAGCGCGGTCGTGATGCCCCAGTTCATCGGCAGGAAAATGCGGAACAGCAGCTGGAACTCGTTGGCGCCGTCGACCACGGCCGCCTCGCGGAAGTCGCGGGGGACGCCGTCGAAGAACTGCTTATAAACGATCACTGTTACCGGCGATATCAGCATGGGCAGGATGATGCCCGCATGGGTGTTGAGCAGCCGCACACCGGCGATGATGACGAAGTGGTTCACGATCAGCGCCGATACCGGAACCATGAAGCTCGCCAAGACGATGTACCAGAGCAGGTTCCGGCCGGGAAAGCGCAGCTGCGAAATGGCGTAGCCGGCGCAAGCGGCAACGAACACCACGATCACGGTCACGGCGACCGAGGTGATTGTCGAGTTCACATACCAGATGGGCATCGACGAATGCTGGATGATGTAGGCATAGCTCTCGAGGTTGAAGGCCTCCGGCAGCGGCGCGAAGCCGGGCCGCACCGCCTCGTCCTCGGCCTTGAACGTGGTCATGACAGACCAGTAGATGGGAAAGAACCAGATGGCCGCGCAGAGGATGGTGAGGATCGTCAGCAGTACGCCGCCGACGTCAAAGCGTTTGCGCCGGTGGTGCACTTCTGTCGTCCTGGAAGCAGTGGTGTCGGTCATTTTCCAAGATCCCGGGCACGGAGGAACTGGTAGTTGAGCACCGAGGCGACAACGACGATGACAAACAGCGCCACGGCAATCGTTGCGGCATAGCCGCCGGCATTTTTCTGGAAGGCCTGCTCGTAGATATATTGGACCAGAACCATGGTGGCGTTGGTTCGTCCGCCCTGGGCGAAGAGATAGACCTGGTCAAAGATCTTGAGCTGGAGGATCAACTGAATGGTGAGGCAGAGCGCCGTAACCGGCCAGATCAGCGGCCATGTGATCTTGGAAAAGATCTGCCACCGTGTGCCGCCATCCAGTTGGGCCGCCTCGTAAAGCTCGCGCGGAATATTGCGCAGCCCGGCCAGGAACAGGAGGATCGAAAAGCCGTTGGTCCACCAGATGGTCAGCAGGGCCGCCATGGGCATGAACCATGGTGTGGTGCGCCAGACATTGACGCGCTTACCGGCCAGCGGCTCGATGAGATATTGCGCGATGCCAAACTGCAGGTTGAGCATCCAGTCCCAGATCAGGTGGACGACCGTCACCGGCAGGATATAGGGCAGGAAGAACATCGCCAGGATAAGGCTCTGCGTCCAACCCTTGAGACGGCTGACCATCAGCGCGATACCGAGGGCGACGGCGGTGCCGGGGATCACGGTGAGCAGGACGAAATACGCGGTGTTCCAGACGGCGGTCCAGAACAGCCGATCCTCGAACATCCTGACGTAATTATCGAACCCTATCCATTCACCCGCGCCAATAAGGGGCGACTTGGTGAAGCTGAGCTGCACCATCTGGATGGTCGGATAGATGAACATCCAGCCAAAGATGGCAATGAACGGTGCGACCAGTACGGCTGCAGCGAAATAATCGCTCCGGCGACTTCTGAGCATGGGCAGTCCTCGACCCGCAATAAAAGAACTGGCCAGCCCCATGGGACCGGCCAGTCAATGAGCTCGGCTGTTACTGCATCGAGTCCAGGGCTTCCTTCATTTCCTGGGCTGCGGTCGCAGCGTCGATCTCGTTGTTCATCGCGGCGGTAAAGGCGTTACCGGCAGCGTCAAACAGCGGGGATGCCACGCCGGCGAAAGGCGAGCGCGGGTCGAAGATCTGGCTCTCGGTCAGCTGGGCATAGGTGGCCTGCGGCTGCATGGCCTTGTACTCGTCGCTGTCGAGAACTGCCTTGTTGGCCGGGATGTGACCGGCAGTGGCCCAGAACAGCGAGTTGTCCGACATCCACTTGATGACTTCGAGAACGGCTGCATGACGTTCCGGGGTCTGGGTCTTGCCGGCATTGTTCGGGATGGCGAAGGCATGGGAGTCTGCATAGGTGCAGGTCTTGTCGAAGAGCGCCGGGATCTCGATGGCGCCCCAGTTGAAGAGCTTACCCTGGGCTTCGAGGTCTACCATGGTGGGCACTTCCCAGACGCCATTGACCATGAAGGCGCTCTCGCCCGAGGTGAACAGGGCGACGGTCGACGGGTAGTCGGTGTATTCCGGTGCCAGGCCCTCGCTCACCCAGTCTGAAATGACCTGAACGGCATTTTCCAGCTTGCCCTGATTGTCGCCTTCGAGCCAGGCGCCGTCATTGCCGATCGAGCCGCCCTGCTGGCAGAGCAGGGAGTAGATCAGACGGAAGGCAAAGGAGCCGTCGGCAGTGGTCAGCGCAACACCATATTGGGTGCCGCCATCTTTCAGCTTCTGCAGCGCGGCCTTGAAGCCATCAACGCCTTCAAGACCGGTAGGCTGGCCATCAGCGCCTATCAGGCCGGCCGCTTCGAGCTTGTCCTTGTTGTAGTAGAGAACGATCGGGTGCGTATCGAACGGAACGGCATATTGCTTGCCGTCGATGCTGACAGCGTCCCAGGTTGCTTCGGCGAAGGTTTCGGCGCCAAGACCCATGGCGCTCCAGTCGTCGGCGGTAATTTCCGCCAGCGTGCCCTGGCTCACGGCCAGGGGGATGCGCGAGGCGTGATAGGTCATGATGTCAGGACCTTCGCCAACGGCGGCCGAGGTCTGCACCTTGGTGTAGAACGGGACGCCCCATTCCAGCGTGGTGGCTTCGATCTGGATATTGCCGGCATGCTCGGCATTGAAGTCTTCGATCAGCTTCTTCATGCGCACGCCGTCACCGCCGCCGAGGAAATCCCACCAGACGACAGCCTCCTGCGCAAAACTTGTGCTCACGCTGCCCATCAGCATTGTACTGAGCACGGTTAGACCGACCAATTTGCGGATCATAATTTCCTCCCAGAGTGTTGTCTCCGGCGGCATTTGCCTGCCGTGCGCGGCCTCCCCGCCGCAGCTACAGGATATGCACATCAAAAAATCTGATCAATACCCGAAATATGGATCATTTTGCTCGGGTGGTGGGGGAAAGGGTGGAGGAAGGGCACAAAGGTCTTCGCCTCGCCGCGCGTTTAGCCCTTCTGCGAGCGGCCATCTCGCGAAGGCCTCAGCATTGAGAGGGTGAACCCGCCCAACACCAGCATGACGGCAAAGACAGCGATGACGCCGACATAGCTGCCGGTGAGGTCATGAGCGTAGCCTGCGAGGATGGGGGCGAGCATGGTGCCGGGCACCTGGACCATCATGAGATTGCCCTGGACCGCGCCAAAGCTTGACTGGCCGAAGAGGTCGGCACAGAGGACCAGCACCAGAACCATGGGCGCACCCGCGGCTATCCCCAGCGCCGCTGTGACGACGATCATGGTGATAAAGCTTGGCGCCAGGGCGAAGCTGCTGATGGCGATGCCTTCCAGGATGAGAAGACCGCCCAATACCAGCGGTAAGCGTCTGGACGGCACCCTGTCGGCGATAAACCCCGCCAGCAGGCGCACCGGGACGGTGAGCAGGATCATGCCGCCAAAGAGGCTTCCCGCAAAAACCGGATCGAGGCCAAAATCGGTCATCAGCGCCACAAGATGGACTGAAAGGCCCGACGTCACTGAGGCCTGCGCAGTGAGTGCCGCCGCGATCAACCAGAACGCGGTCTGCCGCAGGACGGGCAGAGCGCCTGCGTTGACGCTGTCCTCGCGTTCAGCCGCGCGAGAGCTTCCTTTCGTGCCGCTGGTGGTGCGGAACATGAAGAGGGGAACAGGAACAAGAACCAGAATGATCCCGCCCCAGATGGCGCAGGTCATGCGCCAGCCAACCTGTTCGATCATGGCGGTTACGATGGGCACGATGAGGGTGGCGACGACAGCGGCAATAGAAAAGCGGACGGCAAGGCCCATGCCCCGACGCTCGCCCATGCTGGCAACGACCAGCTTGTCCAGGGCAACGGTAAACCCGGCGGCTACCCCCAAGGAAAAGATCAGGGCCCAGGCGAAATAGAGTTCGATCTCAGTGCGCACGAGGCTCAGGACAAAAAGGCCGAGGGCGGCAATCAGCATGCCGCCCACCACAACCCAGCGCGGGCCATTTTGGTCTGTGAGCCGACCTATCAGCGGCGATGATAGCCCCGATACAAGGCGCCCCAAGCCAATGGCCGTGGAAATGGCGCCGCGCCCGGTATCGAGGTCTATGGCTATGGGCTTGAGCAAGGCCGAAACCGCGAAGGCGGCAAAGCCATGCCCGAAGCCGGTGAGCACGCCGGTAGTTGTCACCAACCCCCAGCGTGCCTTTGGACGATCCGTCATAGATTGGGCAACCACAATACCAGGATCGGGAATGCGATCAGCATTGCCACGTGGATAATATCCGCGCCCACAAAGGGCAGGGCGCCCTTGAAAATCGTCGTAAGTGGTATGTCCTTGGCTATGCCTGACAGGACGTAGACGTTCATGCCAACTGGCGGACTCAGCAGTGCAATTTCCGTCATGCGTACCACCAAAACGCCGAACAGGATTGCATCGAAGCCGAGGCCGGTAACCAGCGGGAAGAACAACGGGATGGTCAGTGTCATCATCGCCGACGCGTCAAGCACCATGCCCAGGAAGAAGTAGACCACCAGGATGATCAGCAGCACCATCATCGGCGAGAAGCCGCTTTCGGTGACATAGTTGACGATGTGGAGCGGAATGGTGCTGGCGGTGACGAAGCTGTTGAACACCATGGCGCCAAAGAGGATGCCAAAGATCATGCCGGTCGATTTGAGCGTCGAATAGATGGCATGTTTGGTGGCTTCCCATGAAAGACGCCCGCGTAAGACAGCAATGGCCATCGCACCCGCAGCGCCGATAGCGCCGGCCTCCGTCGGGGTGAACCAACCGACGACGATGCCACCCATGATGAAGGCAAACAGAACCACGACCTCGCCGATCTTGGAAAAGCTCTGCAGCTTTTCCCGGAAGGTGTAGGCGGGACCGCGCGGACCAGCCGTAGGATCGATGCGGCACCAGATCGAAACGACGATCATGTAGAAGAGCGCCAGGAGAATGCCGGGAATGATTCCTGCGGCAAAGAGCTTGCCGATCGAGGTCTCGGTGAGGATACCGTAGATGATGAACATCCCGGAGGGTGGGATCAGCGATCCGATGGTGCCGCCGGCGACAACCGCACCCGAGGCCATGGCGGTGTTGTAGTTGTGCTTGCGCATCTCGGGCAGTGCCACGAGACCCATGGTGGCTGTCGTGGCCAGGCTGGAGGCGTTCACCGAGGCGAAGCCGGCCGAGGCGCCGATCGTAGCGATGGCGAGTCCGCCGCGACGCCTGCCCAGCCATTTTGAGGCAAAGTCAAAGAGATCTTTGCCTATCCCCGCTGCAAACAGAATGTGCGCCATAAAAAGGAACAGCGGCACCGTGCCCATGGCATGATTGGTGGCCATGCTGAATGTGGTGACACCGATGCGCACGATGGCGGCATCGAAGCTGACGAGGACGGTGAAACCGGCAAAGCCGATCAGACCCATGGCAAAGCCGATCGGCATGCCGAATCCGATCAGGGTGAACAGGATCGCAAGACCCGCAAAGCCTACGGTGACTGAAGTCATTCTGTGTAATCCGGATGCGCTCGCTCGCCGTCGGTCGGGATGCCGCGCAGGAGCTTGTAACCCTGCCAGAGCAGGATGATGCAGAGCAGCGCCAGGGCGGCAGCCATGCTCCAGCGAAACGGTGCCACGGGCACGTTGATGATAGGAGACAGTTCGTTCTGAGCGCCGCGGCGGATGGCTTCACGGATGGTGGCCCAAACCACCGCAATCCAGAACAATGATCCCACAATCAGCATCGCACCATGAATGGCCAGCCGCGGCCGTGTTTTCCTGATGCGATCCACGAAGAGTGTCGCCCGTGTGTGTTCGTTGTGCAGGGCGGCATAGGCGACCGAAATGCTGACGGCCGGAATGAGCAGCAGTTCCGAGATGGAATAGGTGCCTGGAAAGGCGATATGCAGGGCGCGGAACAGGACGGTTACCACGGTCAGCACCATAAGGCTGAAGATGGCCAAAACGCCCACGACGCCCACGGCATCGCTGATACGGCGCAGAATAGTGTCTATAGCTTGCATGGTTTGCCCCCGTTGCAAGCTGTCGCCACGCAATGCGGTGGCGACAGCTCATGGATTTGTGCGGGTTAGTTCGGGAGCGCCGCGCGGATCTTGTCGTGGATTTCCGTGCCGGGCAGACCAGCAGCATCGAGCTGTTCAGCAGTGGCGCGCGCGGCTGGTTCGAAGGCCGTCGAATATTCGGCGATAACGGCCGGGTCCACCGCATTGAAGATCACGCCAAGGCTTTCGCCATGGGCCTTGCCTTCATCTTCCGAGCCCTGAGCAAGCTCATAGGTGCGGTCAGTAAGCCACCCGACATTGTCGAGGAAGACCTGCTGGATATCAGGCGGCAGGCTGTTCCAGGCCGCTGCGTTCATGGCACGGGACGGATAGGCGCCACGGCTGTGTGGCAACTCGGAATAGTACTTGATCACCTCAGCAAAGCTCAGTGACTTCAGCGCTTCATAGGGTGCGATGACGCCATCGAGAACGCCGCGCTGGAGCGACGGATAGGTGTCCGTCATCGGCATGGTGACGCCTTCGGCACCGGCGGCCGTCAGCGCGCCGATATAGTCGACGGCGGAACGGATGCGCAGGCCGGCCAGATCGGAGACCTGTGTAAACGGCTTTTCGCGCAGCATCAGGTGCATGGGCGTGCCCACATTGTAGCCGAGCACCTGGGCGCCTTCCATTTCCTCGGTGTACTGAGGATATTCATCCCAAAGCGCCATATAGACCTTGAGCACGTCGCGAGCGTCCTCGTAGCCGTAGAAGAACTGCGGGGTCAGCCGGTTGAGGTCATAGCCGGAGCTGGCATAGATCGGCGCGATATAGGACATGTCGGCAACGCCGGCATTGAGCTCATCGATGCCTTCGCGGCTGTTGATCAGTGAGCCACCCCAGAAGGCGGTGATTTCGACCCGACCATTGGTTTGCTCATGGATGCGCTGGATCCATTCGTCGTCGGCCTGCCCATAGGGGTGGGTCGGGCTATAGGTGGTGGAATAGGTCAGGTTGAACTCGGCGGCCCAGACTGCGGTGGCAGACAGGCCAAGACTGGTCGTGGCAACAAGTGCCATGGCGAGTGTCGTCAGTTTCATGGTTTCCTCCCTCAAGAAATGATGTGGCCGCCCTAGGGGCTGTGGCCGAGTAGTCGCTCCCTCCGATCCGTCGCTATCCCCAGTTCAGACAACACCTCCTCTGAGTCAGCGCCGGGAAAACGGCCAAGGTTGCGGATCTCGGTTTTGGAACCGAGCCGAACGGGCTGGCCGATGTGACGGTTAGTTCCAGTGCTGGTCTGTGTTTCCAGCACCATGCCGCGCGATTGATTGTGCGGGTCGTCCAATGCCTCGGCGATATCGAGTACCGGGGCAAATTGCGTGCCTGCCGCGCTTAGAATGGCGAGCCATTCGGCGCGGGTCTTTGCGGCAAAGATGGCTTCCAGCGCCGAGCGGATTTCGGTTCGGCGGCTTATGTCGTTCTGGGCTTCGATGAAGTCTGGGCGCCCCACGGCCTCACAGAAAGCGCGCCAGTAGCGCGGCTCCATGTCGGTCGTGCAGATGAAGAGGTCGTCTTTGGTGCGCCAAAGGCCAATATCGGCGCGGCGCGTCCCGCGGGGCGGGATTTTTGATGGGTCCGGATAGCGCGAGAGCACGTTTACCAGGAGGCTCATGGCGCAATCACTCATGGCTACGTCGATATGGCGGCCTTCTCCGGTGCGGTCTCGCTCCCGCAAGGCGGCGAGAATGGCAAAGGCGGCATGGGTGCCGGTGACCACGTCGGCGGCCGGAATGCCCGAAAAGCTCGGCTCGTCCGGATTTTCACCAATGCGAGACATGACGCCCGCGATGGAAAGCGCGATGGGATCGTGGCCAGGCTTGTCGCGATAAGGGCCGGTCTGGCCGCATAGCGTCAGGCTGGCATAGACCAGGTCAGGCTTGACCGCGCGCAGGGATTCGTAGCCCAAGCCGATCTTGTCCATGACACCGGGGCGATAGTCCTCAACCACGACATCTGCGGTGGCGACGAGTTGCTTAATGGCTTCCAGCGCATCAGGATCGCCCATGTCGAGCATGGTCGAGCGCTTGTTGCGCGCAAGGATATCGCCCTCGCGCAAGCCGGCCCTTTCGACCTCCGAAAGCTTGTCCCAGCCAAAGACCTGCGCCTGCTTGGCAATCTCGCGAGGGTTTTCCACGCGGATGACATCTGCGCCCATGTCCGCAAGCAGCCAGGTGCAATAGGGCCCGGGCAGGAACTTGGAAAAATCGACGACGCGGATGCCCTCAAGTGCGCTCATCGCTCTGCTCCACCTCTATGGGCCGAGGCGGCG
>JAAZLP010000223.1 GCA_012799265.1 Phyllobacteriaceae bacterium
CAGCACCAGTTACAGGGTTTTGTCGAATGCGCTGGCAGCCGGGCCCCCAAGGCACCGCCTGAGACCGGGCCCATTAAGCAAACCGATTTCGTGACGGGCGGCCTTTGGCTCCCCACTCTCTACCAGACCAGAGTCAAAGGTCGCCCGTTACCGTGGATCCCGGCAGGGTCCGAGCAAAAGCGCAAGCCGCAGGGCCGGGCGCCGCTTCCGCACAGTACTTAGTTCGCATCATAAACAAACGGAAAAGTAACCAGCGCCCAAATTCTGCTTTGTCATTTCGCAGATGCAGACAATATTAGCATTCGCGCCACTAACAAATCCCCCTTGGAGATGGCGACAATGACACTATCGCCGGACGCAACTATTCTGCAGAAATGCGCTGCTATATCGATTGCAGCAACTGCAGATGACGCCACACTGATGCTGGACCTGGCCCAGCATATCGGTTTTTCGCCCGTCGTCGAGCTTGGGCGGGTGGCCGAGGTCGGCGACCAGCTTGCCTTTTACATGGTCCATAATGGCATGGCGGACCCGGCCAAGCTGCGCCTGCTCAAGACGATGCGGGCCCAGAGCGAGCCGCGCCGCCGCTATGCGCCGATCATCTGCGTCGTGCCGCGCGGCCCGCGCCATCAGGTCGTGCCGCTGGTGGAAATGGGCTTTGACGAGGTGCTGTTCTTCAATGACAGCCTTGAGCTGATGCAGTCCAAACTCGCCGCCCAGCTCAACCGGCGCCTCACCTATGTGCAGACGCAAAGCTATCTCGGACCAGACCGGCGGCGGATCGAGACGGTCAAGCGCGACGATCCAAGACGCAAATATGGTGGCTCGAACTTCCGCCGCTTCCACGTCCTGCGCAGCCCCGAGCATGGCATCGCCGTCCAGGAACAGCCCTAGCCGCGGCGCGTCACCAGTGCCGTGCGCCCTTCCCCGCCCGGCGGAATGGCCAGCTGCACCACCATCGTCACCGCATCGAGCACCTGCTGCGCCCGCTCGGCCCATTCGACCAGCACAATGGCTTCGGGGTCATCGAGCAAGCCCAGCTCATCTACCTCGCTGGCATCGGCCAGCCGATAAAGATCGGCATGGAGGATCGGGCCGGACTTGGTTTCATAGGGCTGGATGATCGCAAAGGTGGGTGATGGTACCTCGAGCGCCGGATCACCCGCCAGCGCCCGGATGATCGCCCGCGCCAGCGCCGTCTTGCCGGCCCCGAGATCACCTTCGAGGCTGACAATATCCCCGGGCCTCAGGCCTGCGGCTATAGTCGCGCCAAGAGCTGCCGTGGCAGCATCGTCCGGGAGGAATAGGGTTTCGTCGCTCATGGCCTCTACTGCCCCAGTCTTGTGAAAGGAGCAAGCGCCAGTCTATTCCGCCACGCCCGCCATGGCGCTGTCGCGCGGCAGGTTGACGATGATGCGGCTGCCCTTGGGCTCTCTCTTCTCCGCCGTGATGGTGCCGCCATGGAGGTTGACGAAGGTGCGGACGATGGAAAGGCCAAGCCCTGCTCCACGCTGACGACCACCCTGCTGGGGCGTATCGAGACGGGTGAGGATGGCCGATTTCAGCTCGGCGCTGAGACCCGGGCCTTCGTCCTCAATGACAAAGAGCATGCGGTCGGCGCGGTGGCTGACCGAGAGGCGGATTTCCCCGCCCGGCGGCGAGAAGCGCGCGGCATTGGACAAGAGGTTATAGAGCACCTGCACCATGCGCGTGCCGTCGGCGATGAATTCGGGCAGGCCCGGCTCGATTTCGACGACGAGGTTCGGCGCCTCGCCGGAGACTTCCGGGAAGGACGCCGTCAGACCGGCGCGCGCCTTTTCCACCAGCGCCGCAATATCCTGCCGCTCGGGCTTGAGCTCGGCAATGCCGGCATCGACCGAGGCGAGGTCGAGAATATTGTCGATGAGCACGCCAAGCGTCACCGATGAGGCGCGGATATAGTCGAGATATTCGCGCTGCTTCGGCGTCAGGCTGCCGCCATCCCCGCCGCCTTCGCTATTGGCCAGCAGATCGGCAAAGCCGATGATATTGGTCAGCGGCGAGCGCAGTTCATAGGAGACGTTCTCGACGAACGCGTCCTTGAGCCTGTCGGCAGCCATCAGCGCTTCATTGCGCTCCTTGAGCACCTTGGAATAGCTGGCGCTCTCGGTCACATCGAGGAAGGTCATCATCGTCTGCCCATCGGGCAGCCGGGTGATGGCATAGTCGATAAGGCGACCATCAGACCGATTGATGCGGCCGGTCTGGTCGGTGCGGGTCGGATTGAGATCAATGATCCCGCGCTTGAGATTGCGCCAGATGCTGGCGCCGTCCTCGGGGATCGCGCGGCCCGAGGCTTCCGCCAGCTGGTCGAAATGCGGATGCGCGTCGAGTTCGTTGAGCGGCACCTTCCAGAGCTTGGAGAGCTGCGGATTGGACAGCGTCAGCCGCCCATTGGTGCCGAACACGGCGACGGCCTCGGAGAGCGCATTGATGGTCTCGCGCTGCACATTGGAAAAGGCCTTGTTGGTCGATTCCAGTTCCAGCCGCTCGGTCAGATCCTCAAAGACATAGATGACGCCGCCCTGCGGACCGGCAGGCGCGGAAATCACCTTGATGGTGCGGCCATCCGGCAGGTGCCAGGGATCGGACTCGTGCGGGAAGTCGCGCTCATAGCTCTCAAGGTGCTTGGCGCGCCAGATATGGTAGTCGACCTGATTGGGCAACTGCCCCTCGGTGCGCAGCTTGTCGAGGATGGCGCGCTCGTCGAGACCCGGGGTGAGAAAGGTCGGATCAAGGTTCCAGAGCGCGGCATAGGCCTCGTTGAACTGGAGCAGCTGGCGCTTGGCATTGAAGATCGCGAGCGGCGTCGCGAGGGCACCAATGATGCCGCCAATATGGTTGTGCACCGCCTCACCCGCGGGGCGCGTCGCATCAACCGGTCGTAGATAGCCAGCGCGGCCGCCGGGCACGGCAAATTCCAGCAGTTCAAACTTGCCTTGTCCGTCGAGTTCGACGGGCAGGGTGACCTTATCCCCGCTCTCCCAGGCCGAAGTAAGCTTGTCGCTGGTGACGATCTCGGCCGGTTTGGTCTCGGACGCGGTCTTCCCCAAGGCCCTGGCGAGGGCGCAATAGGCGGGGTTAGCATAGACCAGGCAATTTTCTGCGTCGCGCAGGTAGGCCGGCTTGGGCAGGAGGCTCAAAATGGTACGCGCGGTGGCCTGCTCGACAGTGGCGAGTTCGGTTTCCGCATCGTCAGGCAGCGCCTCACCGTGACCCGCTTGGGCGAAAGCCGGACGGAGGCGCATCGCGGCGCCGCTGCCCATGACCCAGCCCGTGGCCCGCACCACTCGACCATCCAGCGTTTCCACGCTGGTGGCAAAGCCGTGGCCGTGCATGCGAAGGGCTTCGAGCAGTTCTGCCAATTTGTTGGCTGCGGCAGGTCCCAGCCATGACCGCAGATTGAGAACGCTTTGCGGCTGGCGTCCCGGGGGCAGCACGGCTGCTGCTTGGCCCAGAATACGCGGCGCGCCTTGACCGCCCCAGAGGACGGTGAGCTCGCTGCTACCAGCGATCAGATTTTCATATTCATCGACCAGCGCCCGCATGCCGGCGATCTGCTCGGCGGCGCGACGACGCGCAGCGCGGCTTTCGGTCAACAGGGATCGCAGGGCGACCACGGAGAGGATTGCAAACCCACCGGCGCCGACGGCGATTGCGAGCGGCGCGACGCCGCCAAGATTTGCCGGCACCAGCACTTGAGCCAGGGCGGGAGCTGCCGTCAGCAGGGTAAGGGTCGCGGATGCCAATCCTGCGAATCCCCAATGCTTCCGGAAGTGATCCGGCGCCATGCCTGGCCCTCTCTGAAAAGTTGCGCTGTCTATCCGGCAGGATGCCGGTACGCTCGGACTAAAGGCGGCGGTCGAACGCGAGCCGAATGCGGCTCCTGACTGCCCCGAGACGGGCTGCAAGTCCCCATGCATCCCGAATCACCCTGACCATAGCGGGGGACCGAATCGGGCAAAAGAGTCTTAGTGGCTGTGCGTAGCGGGCAAACGCATGCTTCTTCTCTTGACCAGAGAACGAAACAGAAACCTTACCAAAACGTAAAAGCCCGCGCGTCGGCGCGGGCTTTTCGCAGGTAAATTTACCGCAACGGTTAATAGCGATATTCGGCCGACTTGAAGGGGCCATTTTCCGGGACGCCGATATAGTCAGCCTGCACTTTGGTGAGCTTTGTCAGCTTTGCGCCGAGTTTGGCCAGGTGCAGCTCAGCAACCTTTTCGTCGAGATGCTTGGGCAGGACGTGCACCTTCTTTTCCAGCTTTTCGCCGTTGGTCCAGAGCTCGACCTGGGCAAGGGTCTGATTGGCGAAGGAGGCGGACATCACAAAGCTCGGGTGCCCTGTGGCATTGCCGAGGTTCACCAGACGCCCCTCGGACAGCAGGATCAGGCGCTTGCCGTTGGGCTGCTCGATCATGTCGACCTGCGGCTTGATATTGGTCCACTTGAAATTGCGCAGACCGGCAACGTCGATCTCGTTGTCGAAGTGGCCGATATTGCAGACAATGGCCATGTCCTTGAGCTTGCGCATGTCATCGACCATCAGCACGTCGCGATTGCCGGTGGCGGTGACGACGATGTCGGCGCGCTCGGCAGCGTCCTCAAGCGTGACAACTTCAAAGCCTTCCATTGCGGCCTGGAGGGCGCAGATCGGATCGACTTCCGTCACCAGCACGCGGGCGCCAGCGCCGCGCAGCGATTCAGCCGAGCCCTTGCCGACGTCGCCATAGCCACAGACGATTGCGACCTTGCCGGCCAGCATGACGTCGGTGCCGCGACGGATGGCGTCGACGAGCGATTCACGGGTGCCGTATTTGTTGTCGAATTTCGACTTGGTGACGCTGTCATTGACGTTGATGGCCGGGAAGGGCAGCTCGCCCTTGGCGTGCAGCTGATAAAGGCGCATCACGCCCGTGGTGGTTTCTTCCGAAACGCCGCGGATGGCGTCGCGGATCTTGCTGAAGAAGCCCGGGGACGTTTCGAGGCGACGGCGGATGGTCGCGAAGAAGATTTCCTCTTCCTCATTGCCCGGATTGTCGAGAATGGAGATGTCATTTTCGGCCTTGGCACCGGTCAGGATGTACATGGTGGCGTCACCGCCATCGTCGAGGATCATGTTCGGGGTGGTGCCCGGCCAGTCCATCATGCGGTCGGTGAAATCCCAGTATTCTTCCAGCGTCTCGCCCTTGTGGGCAAAGACCGGAATGCCGGCGGCGGCGATGGCAGCGGCAGCGTGATCCTGGGTCGAGAAGATATTGCAGCTGACCCAGCGAACTTCGGCGCCCAGCGCAACGAGGGTCTCGATCAGCACGGCGGTCTGGATGGTCATGTGCAGCGAGCCGGCAATGCGCGCGCCCCTGAGAGGCTGGGCCGCTGCATATTCCTCGCGGATGGCCATCAGGCCGGGCATTTCGATTTCAGCGATCTGGATTTCCTTGCGGCCGAAATCGGCGAGGGAAATGTCCTTGACCGAATAGTCGGTCGCGAGGGTGCTCATGGGGCGCTCCGGAAGATGAATGTCTTGCCTCTCCTATAAGGGAGGCTCGGTCGAGGATCAATGAAGGATATAAAGATACGTTTATATCCCTCCACCAGATCAGGCGCGGGACACCCGGATGCGGTCGCGTCGCTTAAACGGCAGCGCACAAAACCTGACGAGGCCCGAGAGGCCGAGATAGCCAAGAATGAAGCCGGCACCCGCATAGAGGATGCCTTCAACAGTGACGGGCACGGCGGGCTGATAATTTTCGAGTGTGCGGCGACCGATATCGGTATCGAGATAGGCAGGAAGGGACTGCAGCCGCTCGATGGGGCCAGCACCCTGGATGCGGCTGAGCGTATCGCTCAACATGTCATAGCGTTGGAAGGTCGCGGTCATGGAGGTGCCGCGCTCAGCAAGAAAGGCGTCATTGGCGGTGCTGTACCGCTCCAGCGCCGCGGATCGGGTCAGTCCACTCTCGTTTGCCGAGCGGTCAAATTCTTCCGTTATGACCTTGAGTTCGTCCACCGCACCGCCGAGGCGCTGCGTATATTGCTGGGCATATTCGGGGAACTGGCTCAACACCACGGCAAGGCCCAGCCCGCCAATTCCGGCAATCAACCGCCGCACCATGCCTGTCTCCTTACGCCGTCGACGCGGCCCCTTATGAGGGTAGCAAATGGCGGGAAAAAGTCATGGGCAAGAGTATGATTTGAATGTTGCGCCCTCGCGCTTGAACACGGCCGCTAAACGATCTCGGCGCTATTCGGCCCCATCCACGTCTTCGTCAAATCCATTGTTCACAAGCTCGACAATGGCCTCCAGCGCTTCTCGGGCTTGCTTGCCGCTCGATTGAACGAGGATGGTGGAGCCCGGCCCCGCCCCAAGCATCATCAGGCCCATGATGGAATTGCCGTTTACCGACTGGCCGTCCTTGACCACATGAATGGCGGCATCGAAACACTCGGCCGTCCGCACAAAACGGGCCGAGGCCCGGGCATGCAGACCCTTGCGATTGACGATGGTCAATTGCTGAGCCAGCGCCCTGCCTGCATTGGCGGTGCCGTCCATCTATCAGCCACCCAGGATCGAGTTGGCGACGGTGATGTATTTCTTCCCGGCTTCCTGGGCGACGTTGACCGCCTCTTCCATGCTCATCTCGCCGCGCACCCGGCCGAGCTTGACCAGCATTGGCAGGTTTACGCCGGCGATGACCTCAACCTTGCGGTTCTGCATCACCGAGATCGCCAGGTTCGACGGCGTGCCGCCAAACATGTCGGTCAAAATGATGACGCCAGAACCCGTTTCAGCGCGGTCGATAGCCGAGAGGATATCCTCGCGTCGGCTTTCCGCGTTGTCTTCCGGCCCAATAGCGATGGTTTCGATATATTCCTGCGGACCGACCACATGTTCCATTGCCAGCTTGAATTCGTCAGCCAGCGCGCCATGGGTCACCAGAACCAATCCGATCATGCACTTTCCCCGGACGGTCGTCGCAAGTAGGGCGCGACGACGCTTGATCCCCAAATCATCTCGCCGCCTGGTGCCGGCTGGATGCAAGGCACAGTCTTGTCTCCAGGGCACAGGGTTGCAAGGACTAAATTGTCACGATTGGGCAGCTATGAGGCTTGCGCGGACTGCTTCGACGACCAACAGCACCTGATGACCGAGACTCACCACGCCCGCCTGCGGCACCGGGGCGCGCGGCAGAGTGCAGCCAAACATTTCGGTTTGAAGCTCTTCTTCTTCGAGGAGCCGGACGAACTCGGGCACGAGATCGATCACCAGATCGAGCCGCGAACTCTCGCGATGTGGTCGAGAAACGATGCCGCGCCCACGCAATTCGATCAAGCCGGCAAGGCTCGGAGGCGCGAGCATGACGAGGGACTGACCATCATTGATGAGGTCGACGCGATCATCGGCAACAAGGAAGGCACTCTGCCCCCTGCCCTCCCAACGATCGAGTAGCGCGAGGCTCAGGGTCGACTTGCCAGCCCCGGAGGGGCCGCGCAGCAATACCCCGACTTCCCCGAGGACTAGACCTGTACCATGGACATTGGCCGGTTTGCTCATGCAGGCAGTCTATTTGCGCAGGCGCGGCAGCACAATTGTAAAAACTGCGCCCGAACGGTCGGTTCGATTGTGAGCCCGAATCGTCCCTTTATGGGCATCGATAATTTGTTTGGAAATCGAAAGACCAAGGCCTGAATGATTGCCGAAATTCTCGATCTCGGGCCGGTC
>JAAZLP010000224.1 GCA_012799265.1 Phyllobacteriaceae bacterium
CGCCGCCTCGATGCTTCGGCCGCCATATCAGGGTCTGGGGCAGATCAGGTTGCTGGAGGTGGCAGGAGCGGTCATGCCACTGAGCCGCGCACCGCAGCGGGCAAGCGAACTGTTGATGGCTACGGAACAGTCGTCTGCAGGCCCCGGGTTTTCGCTGGACCAGTTGATGCAGGCGCCACAGGGGCGCGTGGATGCGTTCGGGGTGGGCCTGACGCCTGAGGTGGAACCAGCTGAGGCCCAGGCTCAATAGGTCTGGCCGATGGCCGCCGGCGTGCTCTGAGCGGCGCCTGGACGCGTGACGCCAGCAGAAATCAGCGCGAACATCAAAAGCAAAAGTGCAGCAGTAAGGCGCATGGTTTGGGTCCGATAGGGACCATGTTTCTGCGCCGTCGACCAACCGGTTTCAAGCCCGGGATTAAGAGATGCTTAACGATAAAATCGTCGCGATTTTGGGCTAGCCGAGGAGGCCGCTGGCCTTGATGCCGTCGAAGACAAATTGGACCGCCAACGCGGCGAGAAGAATACCGACAACGCGGGACACCACTGAGAGGCCGGTCAGGCCAAGCAGGCGCTGGATTGGAATGGCGATCAGAAGGGTTAACCAGGCAAGCAACAGGATGGCGATGATTGCGAGGATCACGAGCCAGAAATCCAGATCGGTTTGGGCGGTGGTCGTGAGCAGGATGACGGCGCTGATGGCGCCGGGCCCAGCCATGAGCGGCATGGCCAGCGGGAAGACCGAAATATCCTGGCTCTGACGGGCTTCCTTTTCTTCCTCATCGGTTGTGCCGGTGCCCCCGGAATGGCGGGCAAAGACCATGTCGATGGAAATCAGCAGCAGCAGAATACCGCCAGCGGTGCGCAGCGCAGGAATGGTGATGCCGAAGAGGCTGAGGATGTCGTCGCCCAGAACGGCAAAGAACAGAAGGATGCCGAGGGCCACAAGAACGCCGCGCGTCGCGAAAATGCGGCGCTGCTCAGGCGTGTTGTCCTTGGTGAGCGCCGCAAAAATGAAGGCGATGTCTGCAACGCCGACCGTTGCGAACAGCGTCGCAAAGGCGATCAAGAAGGTATTCATCGGTGTTCCCCGTCCCTTACCTAATCACTAGGGCAAGGAGAGGCGAACGCCAAGCCCCCTTAGCGACGGCGTTTTTCGATGGCGTCCCAGATCATAACGGCGATGTCCGGGCCACCAAAACGCTTGATCTCGCGGATGCCGGTGGGGGAGGTGACATTGATCTCGGTCAGGTAGCCGCCGATCACGTCGATCCCGACAAAAATCATGTCGCGCTCCTTGAGGGCCGGGCCAATGGCGGCGCAGATCTCAAGCTCGCGTTCGGTAAGCGGGGAAAGTTCTGGGCGCCCGCCAACATGCATGTTTGAGCGCGCTTCACCCTCTGCCGGGACGCGATTGAGACCCATGACCGGCTCGCCGTCGATGATGATGATGCGCTTGTCGCCCTTGCGCACATCCGGAAGATACTTCTGGATCATGAAGGGTTCGCGATAATTGGCTTCGAAGAGCTCAAGCAGGCTTGCGAGATTATGGTCGCCTTCCTGGATGAAGAAGACGCCAGCGCCGCCATTGCCATAGAGCGGCTTGACGATGATATTGCCATGCTCCTGCCGGAACGCATGGATTTCGGAGCGGTCGCGGGTCACCAGCGTCGGTGGCATCAGCTCGGGAAACTCGGTGACGAGAATTTTTTCCGGCGCGTTGCGCACGGCAGCGGGCGGATTGACTACCAGGGTCTTGGGGTGGATGCGCTCGAGCAGATGCGTGAGCGTGATGTAATTCATGTCAAAGGGGGGATCCTGGCGCATCAGCACCACGTCCTGGGTCGACAGGTCGACACGGCGCGCTTCGCCCAGGGTGAAATGCTGCCCCTTTTCGGCGTCGGTCACGGTGATCGGCTGCGCCAGCGCACTGACCACATTGTCGCGCATGGAGAGTGTGTCGGGCGTATAGTGCAGCAGCTCGTGGCCGCGCGCCTGCGCCTCCAGCATCATGGCGAAAGTGGAATCGCCCCGCGGGTTGATCGTTGCGACATGATCCATCTGCACGGCGACTTTGAGCTTCATGACACTACTCAGGCTAGAGAAAAGGCATCGATGAGATGGCGCGGCCAGCGGCCGGGTGCAAGGAAAATTATGTCAAAGCGCAGATCGCGGCCTGTTTCGGCAGGATGACGGGAGAGCCAGAATTGCGCCGCGTGCGAGATGCGGGCGGTGTTTACACCTTCAAGCGCGGTCAATTCATCGCCATTCGTGCGCGCCTTGACCTCGACAAAGACAATCGTGTTCCCGCGCTCGACGACGAGATCTATCTCGCCAAGCGGCGTTTTGTAGCGGCGGTCGCGGATGCGGTAGAGCTTGGCTTGCAGAAACAGCGCGGCCAGCGCCTCGCCGCGATGGCCGGTGCGCTCGGCCCGGATTCGTTGGTCAGTCGGCGTCTTTGAGCGCGAGCGCGGCATTATAGACGTCCTTGCGCTTGAGATTGTACTGGGCGGCAACTTCATCAACGGCGGCACGGAGAGGCTGATTGGCCATGGCGGCGGTGAGCGCGGCTTGCCAGTCTTCCTCGGATGGCGCTGAAGGTGCGGCGGCGCCAGCCACGGTGATCACGGCTTCGCCCTTGATCTCGTCATCGCCAAATTGGGCGATGAGTTCACTGAGCAGCCCGCGATAGGCACGCTCAAAGCGCTTGGTCAGCTCCAGCGAGACGACGGCCTGGCGATCACCGAACACCTCCAGCATCGAGGTCAGGGTGTCGGCAATGCGCCGGGGGCTCTCGTAAAAAACCAGTGTTTCACGTGAATCCACCAGTTTTTTCAACGCATTGGCGCGCGCGCCCGCCTTTGGCGGCAGGAAGCCATGGAAAGCGAAGGCGTCTGTGGGCAGGCCCGCGACAACCAGCGCAG
>JAAZLP010000225.1 GCA_012799265.1 Phyllobacteriaceae bacterium
AGGCAGCGGCAAGAGCCGCATAGGAGACGTAGCGCTGTAGCTTCGGCATGGAATGCCCCGCATTGAGTACGGAGCATAGTCTACCAGAATGGTCGGCATTAACAAGTCGTAAACATCTCTTCATGATGGGGCACGAGAAATGCTTTGTCCGTGCGAGGCTGCCTGATGAAACGGCATCTCACCCAGACGACATCGCCACACTAGAGACAGGACGACATTCCTTTCCTAGACTACCCTTTGCGAGTCTGGGAGCACGGCATGGTGAATGACCTTTCGACGCGTCTCGTAGAGCAGGCAAAAGCCCGTGCAATGGCTAACGAAGGCTTGGAACGCTTTCTGCTCGATGCCATTGCCGCCATCGATCCGGACGACCTCGCGCAGCAGGAGCCAACGTTCCTCATTGAGGCGCTGGTCCGCAGCCACGATCGGTTGATTGGTGACTCGACCGACGACACGAGGATTATTGCCACCCCGCCAGCGGCATCAGGTGATCCACTGATCATCGATATCATATCGCCCGACATGCCCTTTATCGTCGACAGTGCCCTGGCAGCACTGCGCACGATGGGCGGCAATATCAGGCTCTTCGCCCATCCTGTTGTGCGGCTCAGTCAGGGTGCGGTCACCGGGAATGGCGGCACGGCGATGAGCCTACTGCATATCCATAGCGACCCGGTCGCAGGGATCGAAGCCCTGCTGTCAGAGCTCGAGGCCACTCTTAGGGATGTGGCGCGGGCGGTGCGTGACTGGCAGCCAATGCTTGAGCGCGTCCGACGGGGCATAGCCGGACTTGCGACCTCGCGCTCACCGCTGCGCGACGAGGCGATCAACTTCCTCGAATGGCTCACCGAGCACAATTTCACCTTTCTCGGCAGCCGCGAGTACCGGCTTGAGGGCGAAACCCTCATACCCGTCCCAAAAACTGGCCTCGGCATTCTGCGCGATGACGCCGTTCGCGTCTTGCGCAGCGGGGCGGACTTTGTCGACAGCACGCCGCAACTGGTCGATTTCATCAATGGCAAGGAGCCGATCCTCGTCACCAAGGCGAATTTGCGGGCGCGGGTCCACCGCCGGGCTCATATGGACTATGTCGGGATAAAGCTTCTCAGCGAGGACGGCACTGCTGTTGGTGAACTGCGCGTTGTGGGGCTTTATACCGCCCAGGCGCGATCGACACCGCACACTGAAGTCCCCCTTATCCGGCGCAAGATTGCTGAAGTGATGCGAGAGGCTGGCGTCGACCCTATCGGCCATGCCGGTCGGACACTGCTTGGCGCGCTGGATTCCTATCCGCGCGACGAATTGTTTCAGATCGAAGCGCCGCAACTAAGGGAGTTCGCCGAGGCGATTGCAGGCCTCTACGATCGGCCACGAGTACGCGTGCTGCCGCGGATCGACCGCTTCGACAACTTTGTGTCCAACTTGGTCTATGTGCCACGCGATCGCTATGACGGGGCGGTTCGGGCGCGGATCACGCGCTATCTGGCCGAAATCTATGAGGGTCGGGTCTCGGCTTATTACCCTCATTTCCGGGAAGGCGACCTCGTCCGCCTACACGTCATCATTGGACGCAATGGTGGTCCGACGCCGCGACCGGAACGAAAGGTACTGGAGGCCGGTGTCGAAGCGTTGACACGCGATTTCTCCGACATGATCGCTGCAGCCGTCACCGACAAGGCGCTGGTCAGCGACTGGCGCAATGCCTTTTCTACCGCCTACCAGAGCCGTAATAGCGTCGAGGATGCGCTGGCCGATATCGCAGAGTTCGAACGCCTCGATGAGGGCAGCATCGCCATAAAGCTGCGTGCACATGGTGGCGGCGATGGTGCGCTGGGGCTAAAATTCTACCATCTGGGCACGGCTATTCCGCTGAGCGACCGCGTGCCGATGCTGGAGAATTTCGGTTTTCAGGTTATCGACGAGCGCACCTATACGCTGGTGCCGCGCGACGGGATCGAGCGCTATCTCCATGACATGGTACTGGCCTTGCCGGGCGAAAACGTGGACCAAGCGATCTCCCGCGCCGCCGCCATCGAGGCCGGCATCTCCGCCGTTTGGCGAGAGGAGGCCGAGAGCGACCAGCTCAATTCGCTCG
The DNA here is from genome assembly GCA_012799265.1 of Phyllobacteriaceae bacterium. Taxonomy (GTDB): domain Bacteria; phylum Pseudomonadota; class Alphaproteobacteria; order Rhizobiales; family Devosiaceae; genus Devosia. The sequence goes on from JAAZLP010000225.1 coordinate 2,096, forward strand.
TGACGCTGGCAGGGCTCGACTGGAGCCAGGCGGCCCTCCTCCGCGCCGTTTCACGCTATCTACGACAGGTCGGCACCTCCTATTCGCAGCGCTATATTACACAGGTGCTGGTAAACCAGCGCACAGCCGCATCGGCCTTGGTGAGGTTGTTCGATGCGCTGCACAATCCAGACAGCACCGAGGACGCAGATGCGGCGCGCGCCGAGATTGCGGGCGAGCTTGAGCGGATTTCCTCTCTGGACGAGGACACTATTATCCGGCGCTTCCAGAACCTGATCGAAGCCGTCGTTCGAACCAATGAATACCAGCGCGACGTAGACGGACAGCGTCGCCCTGCCCTTGCGCTGAAAATTGACAGTCACAGGGTCGACGGCATGCCGGCGCCCCGCCCCTCTCGCGAGATATCGGTGTACTCGCCACGGGTGGAGGGCGTGCATTTGCGGTTCGGCGCCATCGCGCGTGGTGGCCTGCGCTGGTCCGACCGACCGGAGGACTTTCGGACGGAAGTGCTGGGGCTGGTCAAGGCGCAACAGGTCAAGAATGCCGTGATCGTACCGGTGGGGGCAAAGGGCGGTTTCGTGCCCAAGCAGCTCGCGGCAGGAGTGGCGCGCGACGCCTG
>JAAZLP010000226.1 GCA_012799265.1 Phyllobacteriaceae bacterium
CCGGCCTTGCGGTGGACGGCAAGCCGATCTTCTCGGTCCAGTACCATCCGGAAGCAAATCCCGGCCCGCAGGACAGCCACTATCTCTTCACGCGGTTCCTAAACCACGTGCGCAAGCAGAAGGGCCTTCCGGAACAGCCGGAATATCAGGCTCCAGGCGAAGCTGCCTGATTAGCCAATCGTAGGTATCCTCATTGGCGCCGGCGGACAGACGTCCCTCGGCGCCAGGCATATCCTCTCCTGAGGGCTTGAATTCGCGCTGGTGATCCTTCCTGCGCGCAGGCGATCGATCCTCATCCATATCGGGCGCTGGCACGGTCGTCGGCTTCTTCGGCTTTTTGTCAGTCATTTTGCGTTTCCTCTGCCGGTCAGAGGAAACGACCCGCTTGGCACTTCGGGTCCATCACAAGCGCTACTTCCATTTCTCAAGCAGCGGCCCGCCCTGCCCGCCAACCGGATCGGTCTGGGGGAGCGTCACCTGCGCAATCCGCGCGTCGGCCCCCGGCCGCTCGCCCGCCTCCCCTTTGAGCACATCCCAATCCTGCCCGGGCGGATAGGCGCCAACGACGAGGAAGTCCCCCTCGGCCGACACACACCGGTGCGCTGTTCCCGCTGGCAGCACCAGAACGTCGCCCGCCGCGACTTTTATGTCCCGACCTTCAGGACCCCCGAGCCGGAGCACAGAAGATCCTCGTGCCACGCCCAGGCATTCGTGGGCGGTGGAATGATAGTGATCGTAATCGTAGACGCCGGCTCGCCATTGGCTCGGCCAGCCATTGGTGTCGAAGAGCTTTTCCAGCGCTTCGGGCGTGGGCGTCTCCGTGCCGAGCACCTGCCGATAGATCACTACCGGCAGGGAGCTGTTGGGGAAGGTGCCGTCATCGGCAAAATATTCGAACGATACGTGAGCGATACTGCCAGCCATTCTGTCCTCCTGTTCAGGAGGCCAACGCGTTACGCAGCATCGGGTTCGCCTCAGATCCTCGCAGAGAACGTATCGCAGTCGCCGGGATTGCCCGTCTGGAAGCCACGCTCGAACCAGGCCTTACGCTGTGCGGAAGTGCCGTGATTGAAGGTCTTGGGCACAGCAAAGCCCTGCATGCGTTTTTGCAGCGTGTCGTCGCCAATCTGGTTGGCAGCGTTCAGCGCTTCCTCGATATCGCCATTGTCGAGCAGGTTCTGCTGACCGGCATAATTGGCCCAGACGCCCGCATAGCAGTCCGCCTGCAATTCCACACGCACCGAATAGGCATTGGCCTCTTCCTGGCTCATGCGCTGACGACGCTGGTTGAATTCCGGCAGCACGCCAGTGAGATTCTGGATGTGGTGGCCCACTTCATGCGCCAGCACATAGGCCTGGGCAAAGTCACCCGGCGCACCAAACTGCTGATGCAGTTGGTCGTAGAAGCTGAGATCGATATAGACCTTGCTGTCGGCCGGGCAATAGAACGGTCCCACCGAAGAGTCGGCAGCGCCACAGGCCGTGTTCACAGCCTGGGTGAAGAGCACGACATTCGGCTCCGGATAGTCCTCGCCGATGGCAGCGAATTGCTGGCTCCAGAGGTCTTCAGTTTCCTTCACAACCACAGCCACGAAATCGGCGAGCTCATCCTGCCCTTCGGCAGGGAGCTGACGCGACGTCGCATTTGAGGCGGGAGCCGTGCTGGTGCCGCCGGTCAGGATGTCGATCGGGTTCTGTCCGGTGGCAAAGCAGATGATGCCCAAGACGATGATGATGCCGATAATGCCCATGCCGCCGCTGCGGCCACCGCCGCCTGTCGGCAGGCGAATGCCGCCACGGTTGCCGAATTGGCCACCGAGCCCCCCTAGGCCGCCGCCGCGTTGCCCACGGCGATCTTCAATATTGGAGCTCCGCTCACGACCCTGCCACTTCATCCCTGACGCCTTTCAAAATTCTGGCTAACGATATCAGTAAGGCTCAGGGACGAAAACGGGTTCCACGCTCGGCACTTTATCCGGCAACTTTCGCTATCGTGGCATGAATGCCTTCGTCGAACATGCTGTTGAGGTGGCCGAGCACGGCCGTCCGGAACACGGCATTACCGCCCAGGTCATCGCCGAAAATCTCGCTGATCGACACCAGACCCTCATAGAGTGCCTCGGCATCGTCGCCCGCGTCAGCGGCAATGGCCATCATTTTGAGCGCATGCGGATCGCGCACGTCGATCTCATCGCCCTCTTCGTCGACACCCGTCACATAGCGCATCCACGCTGCGACGCCGAGCGCCAGCCGCTCGATCCCCAGCCCCGCCTTGAGGCGGTCGCGGATCGTGCCGAGCAGACGCTGCGGCAGCTTCTGGCTGCCATCCATGGCGATCTGCCATGTCCGATGCTTGAGCGCCGGATTGCGGAAGCGCTCCAGCAACTCGTCGCGATAGGCCCCGAGATCAACGCCCGGCATATGCAGCGTCGGCATGGCCTCTTCCGTCATCAGCCCATGGATGAGCGTCACATAGTCATCGTCACCCATCACCTCGGCGATATAGTCGTAGCCGCCGAGATAGCCGGCATAGGCCATGGTCGAATGCGAGCCGTTGAGCATACGCAGCTTCATATGCTCATAGGGCTCAACGTCGGCCACGAGCTGCGCCCCGACCTTCTCGAAAGCCGGACGCCCCGCCGGAAACTTGTCCTCGATCACCCACTGCGTGAAGGGCTCGGTCATGATCGGCCAGGCGTCTTCCGCCCCGATCAGTTTTGTCACCTCTTCCCGGTCCGCATCGGTCGTGGAGGGAACAATCCGGTCCACCATGGTCGAGGGGAAAGCCACGCTCTCGACCCATTCGCCCAGTTCAGCATCCCGCAGCGCGGCAAGCGTCGTGACGATCCGCTTGGCGGTCTCGCCATTGCTCGGCAGATTATCGCAGCTCATCACCGTGAAGGGTGCCACCCCCGAAGCCTTGCGGCGCGCCAGCGCCTCGACCAGCATGCCCGGCGCCGATTTGGGTGCACTGGGATTGGCAAGATCATGGACGATATCCGGATGCTTTTGGTCCAGCTCGCCGGTTGCCGGATCGTGGCAATATCCCTTCTCCGTCACCGTGAGCGATACGATCCGGATGGCCGGATCAGCCATCAGCGTCAGCAGTTCGTCGCGCTGTGTATTGGCATCCATCACCGAAAGGATCGCGCCGATGACGCGCGGATGCGTACCCGCCGCGTCGCGCACCGCGATCGTATAGAGCCCGTCCTGCGGCTCCAGCGCTTCCTTGGTGTCCGGCCGACGCAGGCTCGCCCCGACAATGCCCCAGCTCGGGTCGTCCGCCAGCAAGTCATCGACATAGACCGCCATATGCGCGCGATGGAACGCGCCGATGCCCAGATGCACGATGCCCGGCGTCACCTTGCCCCGATCATATCCCGGCACGGCGATGCCCTTTGCGAGGGTTGCAAGGCTCTTCTGGGTCAGGCGCTGGGTCACAATTATCTCCGCAGGATCATGTGTCAATCTTGTATGGAAGATTGACACGGGGTAGAGCCTCTTTAGATCGGGGCTCTTGCCGGGGCAAGCCCGGAGCGGCATAAGCCACATAGCTATTTGGGAGAGTGCACTTGGCCAAGCGTATCGTCAGCATCGGGGAATGCATGATCGAAATGAGCGGCGGCGAAGACCGCACCTACCGCCTCGGCTATGCCGGCGACACGCTCAACACCGCCTGGTACCTCCGCGCTTTGCTCGGCAAGGACTGGTCCGTCGACTATGTCACCGCTCTCGGTGAAGACCGCTATTCCGGCGACATCCGCGCCTTTCTCGCCGACAACAGGATCGGCACGGACCACATCCAGACCATCCCCGATCGCCGCCCCGGCCTCTACATGATCCATCAGGAAAAGGGCGATCGGCACTTCACCTATTGGCGCGACAGCTCGGCAGCAAAACTCCTCGCCGACGACAAGCCCGCCCTGGCCAAGGCCGTTGAAGGCGCTGAACTGGTCTATTTCTCTGGCATTACCCTCGCCATCCTCGCTCCCCGCGCCCGCGGCCGTCTCCTCGGCGCCATCGTCAAGGCACGCGACAATGGCGCCAAGATCGCCTTCGACACCAATCTCCGCCCCGCTCTGTGGTCGAGCCCGCGCGTCATGGCCGGCGTGCTCACCGCCGCCGCGAGCCTCTGCGATATCGTCCTGCCGACCCATACCGATGAAGCCCCGCTTTTCGGCGACAAGTCGGTCGATGATACCGCCGACCGCTATCTTGAACTTGGCGTCGAAGAGGTTGTGGTCAAGGACGGCAGCAAGGAGGCGCTGATCGCCACCCCCTCCGAGCGCGTCCGCGTCGCCCCCAAGCCCAACGCCAAGGTGGTCGATGCCACCGGTGCCGGCGACAGCTTTAACGGCGCCTATCTTTCCGCCCGCATCAATGGCAAATCGCTCCAGGAGGCAGCCGAGGCCGCCCACCAGACCGCCGGTATCGTCATCGGCCACAAAGGCGCACTCGTCGCCCCGGAACTTGTTCAGTGAAATCTCTTCGTCTCGCCCTCTCCCTGATCGCGGCCGCCATCGCCCTGCCCGCCCACGCTGAAGTGCCCCTATCGGGGAACTTTACCGCCGACCATGCATGCCCTGCGTTCCAGTCGATCAACCGCGAGACCAATCCGGGCAATGTCATGACCCGTCCCGGCACGAGCTATGAACTCGTCGCCGGAAACCGCACGCCGCCCACCCATCTGTGGATCATTGTTCCCGGCGCCCAGCCGGAACGCCGCTGGGTCTCGGTCGATTGCGGCACCGCCCCGGCCCTCAATAATACTACCGAAACCACCGGTGCCCCTGCCCCGCAGCGCACCTACCGCGGCACGCAATATATTCTTGCCGTCAACTGGCAGCCTGCCTTCTGCGAAACAGCCCCTCGCGCCCGCGAATGCAGGGACCAGCGCCCCAACAGCTTTGAAGCTACCAACTTCGCCCTGCATGGCCTCTGGCCGCAGGGACGCGACGCCGAATATTGCGATGTTACCAACCGGGACCGC
>JAAZLP010000227.1 GCA_012799265.1 Phyllobacteriaceae bacterium
CCGATAGTTCACGACGATCCAGTATGCGTAGAGCTTCCCGCGGCATAGGGCGAGCGCGGACGGAAGGGCGTCAGCTCGTTCTGCGGGGCGGTGGGCGAAAGGCCAAAGAGTTCGGAGGTCGACGCCTGATAGAACCGCGTCTTTTTTGTCAGGCCCAGGATACGGATCGCCTCCAGCAGCCGCAGCGTGCCGAGCCCATCCGCATTAGCCGTATATTCGGGCGTCTCGAAACTCACCTGCACATGGCTTTGCGCGGCGAGGTTGTAGATTTCGTCGGGCTGGGTCTCCTGCACGATGCGGATGAGGTTGGTGGAGTCCGTGACATCACCATAGTGGAGGATGAGGCGGGGTTGATCGGCGAGGCCCCGCGGCAGGTGATCGAGGCGCCCGGTATTGTGGACCGACGACCGGCGCTGCAAGCCGTGGACGAGGTATCCCTTTTCGAGCAAGAGGCGGGCGAGGCAGGCCCCGTCCTGCCCGGTGATGCCGGTGATGAGGGCCGTTTTGCTCATTCTGCGGCGCTCCAAGTAGGGAGTTCTGGTGATGGGCTCTTGGAGAGACGGCGTTGGATTTTCGACCTCTGTCTCGCGACCTCCCTGGGGGCAGGGATGCCATTGAGAGCGGCCAATATCGGCACCGTGCCTCCCGCCGCTTCCTGCAGCGCGTGAAGCGTCTGTTCCGCGATACGCTTTGGCGTGTCGGCCCACCGCGTCACTAAGACGACGAGATCGGCCTGCCGCGCCAGATGGAGAGCGTCGCTCGCTGTGGCGAGGGCAGGGCTGTCGAGGACGATGATTTCATAGGTGCGTCGCGCAACGGCCAGCAGGTTCGCCCATTCGCGGCCCATCAGCATATGATCGGTGGGCCTTTCACTCGGATGCGCGCCGACGAGAACAGTCAGGATTGAATGTGGATCAGCGGCGATTACCTGCGAGACGTCTGGCTCACCGTCGCGTTGCAACTCTTCCAGCAACCCCTTCTGCGGGAACAGCGACAGATGTCTGTTTATGCCCGGCGCGCGCAAATTCGCGTCGATGAGCAGGGTGGATCGCCCCTGCAGCGCATAGGTTCGGGCGAGCGCGAGGGCTGTGGTGGTTGCTCCGGCGCCGGGCGCCGCTGCCGTCACCATGATGACCTTTCGCACTTCTCCCTGGCGCAGCAGCAGATTACAAGATGTCTGCAGCCGACGCATCGCCTCGGCAAAGGCCGCCAGCGGTGTCTCCACAATTGTGTCTGCAGGCGAGGACATCTCTTCAGTGATGCGGGTGCGTGGAATGGGTGCCGCTGTCCTAGTCCGCAATGTCGACTGGATCTCCTCCTCGTCGATAAATCCGCCGCTCTTGTTCTCGGCGATGAGAGCAAGCGAAATCCCCGCCAGCAGTCCGAAAAAACCTGCCAGGCCCAGTGTAAGTCCTGAGTTTGGAAAACTTGGCCTGGCCGGCGGCACGGCCGGGGCGATGAGAATGCTTTCGGGCAGCTGGAGCCCGGCAAGAATGTTGAGCTCCGCCGCCTGAGACGCCAGCGCTGGGGCTGAAGGCGTTCCGTCAAAGACATCGCGCTGTGTCTCAACCGCTCTTTGAGCCGCACGGATGGCAGCGACCTTGCGGTCGACCTGATTGCCGAGATGCGCCCTCACCAGCGCATCGGCGAGCGCCGCAGCCCGGTCCGGAGACGTTGAGCGCGCCTGCACGGCAATGACATTGGTCAGTCCCCGGCGCTGGATGGAGAGAGACGCTGCCAGCTGGCGGAGGGTGAGGTCCAGAGACTGACCTTCCGAAAGACTTTCCGCTTCCCATAGCGACGAACCTGCTGCTCGAAGCTCGGCGCTGGTCAGTTCTGGCTGGTCCCTCAACAGGCGGAGCAGCACAGAATTGCTGCGCATGATCTCGACTTCGCTCTCGCCGCGCGCCTGGGCGGGGGGCGCCACCAAGGTCGTTTTGGATTGCTCAAGCGGGTTGGCGCTGGGGTCGAATTGGACAAGCGCGATGGCCGAATATTGCGGCGTGATGAAAACCAGCGCCATCGCCGCCAGAACGAGCGTCAATGCAGTTGTGACAAGGACCATCCGCCATCTGCGGAGCAGTGTGCCGAATATTCGGCCGAGCTCGAAATCTGCAAAGTCCATCGCGTCGGATCCCCACTTGGCCGACAAGAGTTGTGGCGATGTTTGTTGCTTGTGGGGTACGAGCTGCTGTTAAGGATGAGTTAAGTATATTTACTAGTGCGAGTAAAGTGGCGACACTTTGTGTCGTCTAATTCGGTGTTCCGGCTCGCGCGTCGTCGTCAGCGCAAGCCCGCACTCACCACCCACAAATAGGTGACGAGTATCTGCAGGGCTTGCGAGGGGCCGTGCCCGCCCACATATTGAACCCATGGCAGACAAAGACCCCGTCGCAAGAAAATCGTCAGGACTTCCCGACCGGGCAGAGGTCAGCAGCGATATTGCGGCCTTCGTCAAAAAGGTCGGCGCCATGGCGCGGCCCAACGAAGCCCAGGATGGTCGCCTGCTCTTCGCGCTCGACGCGACCATGAGCCGCCAGCCGACATGGGACCTTGCCTGCTCGCTTCAGGCGGAAATGTTCCGCGCCATCCCCAAGCCCAGCGCCCTTCAGGTGCAACTTCTCTATTTCCGCGGTCTCGGCGAATGCCGCGCCAGCAAATGGGTCATCGACGGCAATGCGCTGGCCAAGCTGATGAGCGGTATCGACTGCCGCGGCGGCAATACCCAGATTTCCAAGGTCTTTGCCCATGCCCGCAGCGAGCACGCCAAGCGGCGCATCAATGCCGTCATCTATGTGGGCGATGCTATCGAGGAAAATGTCGATGATCTCGCCGAAAAGGCCGGTCAGCTTGGCCTTTTGGGCTTGCCGCTCTTCATCTTCCAAGAAGGGCGCGATCCGCATGTCGAAGCTGCTTTCCGCGACTTTGCGCGGCTGACCAAGGGCGCCTATGCGCGCTTTGATGCTTCCGCCCCGCAGGAGCTTGCAGCCTTGCTCAAGGCCGTGGCCGCTTTTGCCAGCGGAGGCAGGGAATTGATGAAGTTGCAGGCCAGTTCCCAGGCCCGCGCGTTGCTGGCACAATTGCCATCATGAATTACGTATTTTTGGGGGCGCTGGCCCTTCTCGCGGCCCTCGCAGCGTTCAACTATCTCCGCAAGCTGGACCAACGGGTGCTGATGCGGGGTCTGCGTTGGGTCGTGGGTGGCCTGGGCGCAGTGATCGCCGTTCTGCTGCTTCTGGCCCGCCGAATTGATCTAGCCATCTTTGTCGGCGCGGGCGCCTTTGCAGTGCTGCGCACGGGGCGCATCGGCGCCTTCTCCTTTGACCGCCCGTCGATGGGCGACCGCAATATTTCAAAGGTCCAGAGCTACCGTTTCGCCATGGAGCTCGATCATGACACGGGCGCCGTTACCGGCCGGGTCCTCAATGGAACCTTCGCCGGCATGGACCTGCTCGATCTCGGCGAATGGGAAACGCGCACCCTTCTGGCCGAAGTCGAGAACGATCCAGATAGTCTGAGCCTTCTCGAAAGCTGGCTCGACGCCAATCGGTCCGGCTGGCGCGAATATTTCGCCGGGCAGGGCGCTGGCGCAGCGGATGACAACACCATCCAATCCGACCCCGTGGCCGAAGCCTATGAAGTCCTTGGCCTCAAGCCCGGCGCCAGCGCCGACGACGTCCGCGCCGCCCATCGTGAACTGATGAAGGGCGTCCATCCCGACCATGGCGGCTCAAGCTACCTCGCCGCCAAGATCAATCAGGCACGCGACCTGCTTCTCAAGCAGGTGGGATAGCAACCAGCGGCAATAGACGACATTTAGGTCGTCTCATGTGCCTCCACTCTCGTCGAGCCTGCGCTCTGCTTCCCACGGGTTGCTGCACATCTTCTGAGGTCGTCAGGTGTTGTAGGAACGCTTTCCGCGCTTGCGACGAGCCTGAACGGTGAGCGGCGTCAAACGACTAGCACTACTTTGGCAGAAGTCTGCTGAGTATTCTTCGCCACTTCCTACGACAGTGAGGACAGTTGGGCGGCGGCTGACTAAGCTGGCTCAAGATCGCCTGCCTGATAGCTGGTAGGCTCGGTTGCGGCGGGGGAGCTGGGCCCCTTTTTTTTCCGACCCGCTGCCTTCAGGCGGCGGGCTTGCAGGAAGGCGAACGC
>JAAZLP010000228.1 GCA_012799265.1 Phyllobacteriaceae bacterium
AAGCCGCAGCTCCACTTCGAACTGCGCAAGGGTGCGACCCCGGTCGATCCGGTCCCGCTGCTCGCCATCTAAGGCAACAGACGACCTCCAGATGTGAAGAAGGGCCGGCGTGGTGCATCGGCCCTTTTTCTTTGTCCTGCCGCGCGATGCGGGGCCGGAATTGAATCTCGGATCAACGACTTAGGCGGAAAAGCGGACTCATTTTGTGAGCCCGCTCACGCCTTGCTTCAGACGGCCTTGCCTTCTTCACCCGCCAGCGTGCGCACCAGCTGGATGGCGACGCGGCCGGAGCGGGCGCCGCGCGTGGCGGCCCATTCGATGGCGCGGGCGCGCAGCGTTTCGGTGTCGATCGAGAGGCCATAGAACTCGGCATAGCCCGAGACCATGCTGAGATAGGTGTCCTGATCGGAATTGTGGAAGCCGAGCCAAAGGCCGAAGCGATCCGAGAGGGAAACCTTCTCCTCGACCGCTTCGCCCGGATTGATGGCCGTAGAGCGCTCGTTCTCGATCATGTCACGCGGCATCAGGTGGCGGCGGTTGGAGGTGGCGTAGAAGAGGACATTGTAGGGCCGGCCTTCGAGGCCGCCATCGAGAATGGTCTTCAATGACTTGTAGCTGGTTTCGCCGTTATCGAAGCTGAGATCGTCGCAGAAGACGATGAAGCGCGCATCCTGACCGGCAATGGCGCGCATCAGCTGGGGCAGGGTCTCGAGGTCCTCGCGGGCGATTTCGATGAGCACGAGGCGCTCGAAGCCGTCGCGGTCATTGATGTCGGCGTGGATGGCTTTGACGAGGGACGACTTGCCCATGCCGCGGGCGCCCCAGAGCAGGGCATTGTTGGCGCCGTGTCCGCGCGCGAACTGCTCGGTGTTCTTGAGCAGGAGGTCCCGGACATGGTCGATGCCGCGCAGCATGGCCAGCGGCACGCGGCTGACCTTGGGCACAGGGAGCATGGTGCCGTTCTCGCCCTGCCAGTGATAGGCATTCTCCGGGCCGAGCGAAAATTCACGTCGCCCGGCCGCCGGGTCCAGCGACTGCGCAATGGTCTCCAGCGCGTCTGCGATTCTGCTCAGGTAGTCTTTGGCTTTCACCCGTCTCGTCCTCTCCTCGAACCGCGTCACCGCAAAGTGTTGCCGGTTTCGAAAAAATGTCCTGTTTCTAAGGGGGAAATGCGCTAATCCGCGCACCCCGATTGGCTTTGCAATCACTTATACCCAAATGTATAGTCCCCGCGATTTCGGCCGGGGCGCAAGTGCAGGCAAGCCAGATAGCGTCCAGCGCGCTGCTTGTCAGCGCTGTGCCCTCCACTTCTGAAAAAGCAAAAGAACAAATCGACTAGGAGATCGCTTGATGTTTGTAACACCCGCCTATGCACAGGACGCGGTTGGAGCCCCCGGTGGCATGGCTGATGTTTTCGTCCAGCTCATGCCGATCCTCCTGCTGGTGCTCATTTTCTGGCTGCTGATTTTCCGTCCGCAGCAGAAGCGCCTCAAGGCCCAGCAGGCCATGCTCGCCGCCATCCGTCGTGGCGACACCGTGGTCACCACCGGCGGTCTCGTCGGCAAGGTCACCAAGGCTGTCG
>JAAZLP010000229.1 GCA_012799265.1 Phyllobacteriaceae bacterium
ATCTCGCTGATCATTTTCGCCGGTATTGTGGCGAACCTGCCGGCAACTATCGCCCAGACGCTCGAACTCAGCCGCACAGGCGCTCTTCCGGCCCTGGCTGGCCTGGGTATGATCCTGCTGGCGCTGATCGTGATTGCGGTCATCGTCTTCTTCGAACGCGCCCAGCGTCGCCTGCTGATCCAGTATCCAAAGCGCCAGGTGGGCAACAAGCTGTTCCAGGGCGATACCTCGCACCTGCCGCTGAAGCTGAACACTTCGGGCGTTATCCCGGTGATCTTCGGCTCCTCGCTGCTGCTGCTGCCGGCAACCATTGCTTCGTTTGCCGCTCAGGGTAATGCGCCGGCTTGGCTTACCACGGTCACAGCATTGCTTGGCCGCGGGCAGCCGCTCTATCTGGCGCTGTTCTCCTTTTTCATCATCTTCTTCGCCTTCTTCTATACCGCGATTGTTTTCAATCCGACCGAGACGGCGGACAACCTCAAGCGCTCCGGCGGCTTCATTCCCGGCATTCGTCCGGGTGAGCGGACCGCGCAGCACATTGACTATGTGTTGACCCGCATCACCGTCGTCGGTGCTATCTACCTCACGGTGGTGGCGCTGATTCCGGAAGTGCTGTTCAGCCAGCTGGCCGTTAGCCAGTTTATCGGTGGTACGTCGCTCCTCATTATGGTGACTGTGACGCTCGATACCATCACTCAGGTTCAGAGCCATCTTGTGGCTCAGCAATATGAGGGTCTTCTCAAGAAGTCCCGTCTCGGTGGAGGCAAGCGTCGATGAGGCTAATCCTGCTAGGGCCCCCGGGGGCGGGTAAGGGTACGCAGGCAAAGATCCTGGTAGAAGCTTTCGGTATTCCGCAGCTGTCGACCGGTGACATTCTGCGCTCGGCAATTGCCGCTCAGACCCCGCTTGGTCTGGAAGCCAAGGCAATCGTTGATCGTGGCGATCTGGTTTCCGATTCGATCGTGAACGGGATTGTGTCGGAGCGTCTCGACGCTGAAGACTGCAAGCCTGGTTTTATTCTCGATGGCTTCCCGCGCACCATTGCGCAGGCCGAAGCTCTCGATCAGATGTTGATCGATAAGGGCATCGCTCTGGATGCCGTGATCGAGATCAAGGCGGAAGCGGACGAGCTTGTGAAGCGCGTCATCAACCGCGCCAAGGAATCGGGCGGTGCCCGTGCCGACGACAACGAGGAAGTGCTGCGCAAGCGTCTCGGTGTCTATGCCGAACAGACGGCTCCATTGGTTGCTTATTATGAGCAACGGGGTCTGTTGAAGCCGGTAGATGGCATGAAGCCTGTCGATGAAGTAACGAGCACCATTCGTTCGGCGCTCGGCAAATAGGTTTTGGACCGGGCAGGGGCGTTGACTCAGCCCGGTCGAGTCCTTAAAGAACCGCACCAGTCTCATGGATCAGTGGGCTGGATTCGGTTCTCCCTTAGTTGGGGGTCGAAATCCGGTCCCTTGTTGTTTAAAGGCACCCGCGGTGATGGCGCGTGTTGAATGAAGGAGAGCAGACGTGGCTCGTATTGCTGGCGTCAACATCCCGACGAATAAGCGCGTGGTTATCGCGCTGCAGTATATTCACGGGATCGGCGAGAAATTCGCCAATGAGATTACTGAAAAGGTCGGTATTCCGGCCGAGCGCCGCGTCAACGAACTGACCGACGCCGAAGTCATCCAGATCCGTGAAGCCATCGACCGCGATTATGTGGTGGAGGGTGACCTTCGCCGCAACGTGGCGATGAACATCAAGCGCCTGATGGATCTTGGTAACTATCGTGGCCTGCGCCACCGTCGTGGCCTGCCGGTCCGCGGTCAGCGTACCCACACCAATGCTCGTACCCGCAAGGGTCCGGCAAAGCCGATCGCTGGCAAGAAGAAGTAATTTCTATTTCCTGCCACTGGCAGGAAGTGGTTGTCTGGATTTGGCGGGGCAGGGCTTTTCGGTGGCTCGGAAGAGTTGTCGGAAGGAACTGATCCGCTAAATCCGTGGTGGAGCTGCTGGTGTTACGGCAGCGCCGATACCCCTAGAGGTTTTGAATGGCTAAAGCTGAAGTCGCACGCGTCCGTCGTAAAGAGCGCAAGAACATCATCTCCGGCGTCGCACACGTGAACGCCTCCTTCAACAATACGATGATCACCATCGCCGACATGCAGGGCAATACGATTTCGTGGTCCTCGTCTGGCGTGATGGGTTTCAAGGGTTCGCGCAAGTCGACCCCGTATGCTGCTCAGGTTGCCGCTGAAGATGCTGCCAAGAAGGCGCAGGAACACGGCATGAAGACCCTCGAGGTCGAAGTTCGCGGTCCGGGTTCGGGTCGTGAATCGGCTCTGCGTGCTCTCCAGGCTGCAGGCTTTAACGTCACCTCGATCCGGGACGTCACTTCCATTCCGCACAATGGCTGCCGTCCGCGCAAGCGGCGCCGCGTCTAATCTGACCATTGGCAATCTCCCGGCCGATTGGATGGGCCGGGAGTTCTATTGTGTTTGCGGCGGAGCGGCCTCGGGGCCGCTAAATTGAAAGGACATACCGTGACGATCCAGAGGAACTGGCAGGAACTGATCAAGCCGACCAAGCTGGACATTGTTTCGGGCAGCGACAACGCGCGCGTGGCCTCGGTTGTTGCCGAGCCGCTTGAGCGCGGTTACGGGCTTACCCTTGGTAATGCCCTGCGTCGCGTGCTGCTGTCGTCGCTCCAGGGTGCGGCAGTAACGGCAATCCAGATTGACGGCATTCTACATGAATTCTCCTCGCTGCCTGGCGTGCGTGAGGACATCACTGACCTGGTGCTGAACGTCAAGGAAATCGCCCTGAAGATGGGTGGCGAAGGCCCGAAGCGGCTGACGCTTTCCAAGCAGGGTCCGGGTGCTGTCATCGCTGGTGACATCAAGGTTTCCGGCGACATTGAAGTGCTGAACCCTGAGCTCGTGATTTGCCACCTCGACGATGGTGCCGAGATCAACATCGAGTTCACCGTGAATACCGGCAAGGGCTATGTCCCGGCCGACAAGAACCGTCCCGAAGACGCGCCGATCGGTTATATCCCGGTCGACTCGCTGTTCTCGCCGGTTCGTCGCGTGAGCTACAAGGTTGATGCGACCCGTGCAGGTGAAAGCCTCGACAAGGACAAGCTGACCCTTCAGGTCGAAACCAACGGTGCCGTGTCGCCGGAAGATGCTGTGGCTTATGCTGCACGCATTCTCCAGGACCAGCTGTCGGTTTTCGTCAACTTCGAAGAGCCCACCAAGGAGAAGGCACAGGATTCCGTTCCGGAACTGGCTTTCAACCCGGCACTGCTCAAGAAGGTCGATGAGCTCGAGCTTTCCGTGCGCTCTGCAAACTGCCTCAAGAACGACAACATCGTTTACATCGGCGACCTTATCCAGAAGACGGAAGCCGAGATGCTGCGTACGCCGAACTTCGGCCGCAAGTCGCTCAATGAAATCAAGGAAGTCCTGGCACAGATGGGGCTTCATCTCGGAATGGACGTCAACAACTGGCCGCCCGAGAATATCGATGACCTCGCCAAGCGCTACGAAGATCATTATTGATCCGGCGCTGCCAAGATTTTTAGGAGATAACCCATGCGCCACGCATCTCGAGGCCGCAAATTCAGCCGCACTTCATCGCACCGCAAGGCGATGTTTGCCAACATGGCAGCTGCACTGATCAAGCACGAACAGATCGTTACCACCCTTCCCAAGGCCAAGGACCTGCGTCCGA
>JAAZLP010000230.1 GCA_012799265.1 Phyllobacteriaceae bacterium
CCCCGTCAAGGGCAGGCGACAGAAATTTGACGACAAAGCGCAAAAGCCCTGAAAACCCCGGTTTTGCATGCAAAAGGGGCGCCACATGGGCGCCCCTTTAGCTAGCAGGTTCAGCCAAAAAGATCAGGCGGAGTAGTACATTTCGTATTCGACGGGGTGCGGCGTGTGCTCGAACTTGATCACTTCCTGCATCTTCAGGTCGATATAGCTATCGATGAAGTCGTCATCCATCACGCCACCGACCTTGAGGAAGTCGCGGTCAGCGTTGAGGCTTTCCAGAGCTTCACGCAGCGATGCGGAAACGGTCGGGATTTCCTTGAGTTCTTCCTTCGGCAGTTCATAGAGATCCTTGTCCATCGGGTCGCCCGGGTGGATCTTGTTCTTGATGCCGTCGAGGCCAGCCATCAGCAGTGCGGTGAAGGCTAGGTAAGGGTTTGCCAGCGGATCGGGGAAGCGGACTTCAACGCGCTTGGACTTCGGCGACTGGCCGAACGGAATACGGCAGGAAGCCGAACGGTTACGAGCCGAGTAGGCCAGCAGAACCGGTGCTTCAAAGCCCGGGACCAGACGCTTGTAGGAGTTGGTGGTCGGGTTGGTGAAGGCGTTGATGGCCTTGGCGTGCTTGATCACGCCACCGATGTAGTAGAGGCATTCCTGCGACAGGCCTGCATACTGGTCACCAGCGAAGAGCGGCTTGCCGTCCTTCCAGATCGACATGTGGCAGTGCATGCCCGAACCGTTATCGCCATAGACCGGCTTAGGCATGAAGGTTGCGGTCTTGCCATAGGCATTGGCAACCTGCTGCACGGCATACTTGTAGATCAGCACGTCGTCAGCCGACGCGATCATTTCCTTGAACTTGAGGCCAAGTTCGTGCTGGGCGGATGCCACTTCGTGGTGGTGCTTTTCGACGATAACGCCCATCGAGCCCATGGCTTCGAGCATTTCGCCGCGCATGTCCTGGGCGCTGTCCAGCGGCGGAACCGGGAAATAGCCCTTCTTGAGGCCGATGTGGTGGCCGTTGTTGCCGCCTTCGTAGTCGGCGTCGTTGTTGATCGGCAGTTCCGAGTGATCGACCGAGAAACCAACCTTGTAGCTCGAGTTCGAGTACTTCACATCGTCGAAGATGAAGAATTCGGGTTCCGGACCGAAGACGACCTTGTCACCAACACCGGACGACTTGACCAGGGCTTCAGCCTTCTTGGCGATGGAGCGCGGGTCGCGGTTGTAGGGCTGGTAGGTTGCGGGCTCGTGAATGTCGCAGTTAATGGCGAGGGTCGGCGCCGCGAAGAACGGATCGACATAGGCCGAGTTCGGATCAGGCATCAGAACCATGTCCGACTCATTGATGGCCTTCCAGCCGGCGATCGACGAACCGTCGAACATCACGCCGTCTTCGAACATGTCGGCATCGACCACGGAAGCGTCCATGGTGACGTGCTGCAGCTTGCCGCGCAGATCGGTGAAGCGGATGTCGAGATACTTGAGGTTCTCGTCTTTGATGCGCTGGATAATGTCGGCTGCGGTTGTCATTAAGGTTTTCCCCTGTCTAACGGAAACTGTTTTGTATCTGTGCTCTAGACGCGACTAGAGAGCTTCGTCGCCGGCTTCGCCGGTACGGATTCGGATGGCCTGTTCGATGGAGTAGACGAAGATCTTGCCGTCGCCGATGCGCCCGGTCTGGGCGGCATTGCGAATGGCTTCGATGGCCTTTTCGGCCAGCTCGTCAGTGCACACGACCTCGACCTTCACCTTGGGCAGAAAGTCCACGACATATTCTGCGCCACGGTAGAGTTCGGTATGACCCTTTTGACGGCCAAAGCCCTTCGCCTCGGTGACGGTAATGCCCTGCAGACCAACTTCCTGCAGCGCTTCCTTGACCTCATCGAGCTTGAACGGCTTTACGATAGCCTCGATTTTTTTCACTGGGTGCCTCCACTGAGCGAGTTCGGCGAATTCTGCCAATGTGTATGCATGGCCTGTGCCAATCCGTTTGGCATGGGGAAAACCACGAAATTTCAATGTTTTAACACGTCATCCGCAGCAGACGGCTACACTAGAACAAAATCCCATTGAACAGAATAGCGCCATTCTGCACTTTTTTTGTGCATCTGGGCTACTCGTTCCGGTCCAGTTCTTTCCTGAATGATCAAATTGACGCCACATGCCTCTAAAGTTGTGGCGCCGAAGCGGGCGCAAAAGCCCAAGCTAGGCTTTGACTGCCCCACACTCTTCATATAGATGCATCGCCAACCCCGGCCGACGGGGCCCATGCGGGTGTGGCGGAACTGGTAGACGCACTGGATTTAGGTTCCAGCGCCGCAAGGCGTGGAGGTTCGAGTCCTCTCACCCGCACCAATAGTGGCTCCGGCCGAAACGAGATGAACCAATACGGGATCAACCCCAATGCAGGTAACTGAAACCCTAAACGAAGGCCTGAAGCGCAAGCTCAGCGTCACCATTCCGGCTGCGGACCTCAACACGCGCCTCGACGCGAAGCTCGACGAGCTCAAGGGCCAGGCCAATATCAAGGGCTTCCGTCCCGGCAAGGTTCCGACCGCGCACCTCAAGAAGGTCTATGGCCGTTCGGCCATGTCCGAAGTGATGACCGACGCGATCAACGCCACCGTTGCTTCCACGCTCGACGAGCGCAAGGAACGTGCTGCCGCTCAGCCCAAGGTTGATCTGCCGCAGGACCAGACGGTCATCAACGACGTGCTTGACGGCAAGGCCGACCTGGCATTCGAAGTTGAGTATGAAGTTCTCCCGCCGGTTACCCTGATGGACATCAAGGGCGTCAAGCTCGAGAAGCCCGTCATCGAAGTGACCGACGAAGAAGTCGAAACCGAAGTGACCCGCGTCTTCAACCAGAACCGCGGCTACACCAACAAGGGCGACGACGCCGTTGTTGAGAACGGCGACTATCTGGGCCTCGCATTCGTCGGCAAGATTGACGGCGTTGCCTTTGACGGCGGCACTTCCGACCACGCTCACCTGACCGTTGGTTCGGGCGAATTCATTCCGGGCTTCGAAGAGCAGCTCGTCGGCGCCAAGAAGGGCGAACAGCGC
Source organism: Phyllobacteriaceae bacterium (assembly GCA_012799265.1). GTDB lineage: Bacteria > Pseudomonadota > Alphaproteobacteria > Rhizobiales > Devosiaceae > Devosia. The sequence goes on from JAAZLP010000230.1 coordinate 3,070, forward strand.
GAAGTGAAGGTCACCTTCCCGGCTGATTACCAGAACAAGGAACTGGCTGGTAAGGACGCAACCTTCGACGTCACCATCCTGCATGTCGATGGCCCGAACCAGGGTGAACTGGACGACGACTTCGCCAAGCGCCTTGGTCTCGAAGACGTTGCCGCTCTCCGCAAGGCTGTCCGCGACCAGATGGAGGCCGCTCTCGCCTCCATGGGCCGCCAGCACATGAAGCGTCAGGTTCTCGACGCTCTGGACGAAGGTCACAAGTTCGCCGTCCCGGCCCAGCTAGTCGACGCTGAATTCAACACCATCTGGCAGCGCGTTGAGCATGAAATCCAGGCTCACGGCCGTTCCTTCGAAGACGAAGGCACGACCGAAGAAGCCGCCAAGGAACAGTACAAGCGCATCGCTGAACGCCGCGTGCGCCTCGGCCTCGTCGTTGCCGAAATCGGCAATGTGAACGAAGTCCAGGTCACCGACGAGGAGCACCAGCAGGCGCTCATCGCTGAAGTCCGCCGCTTCCCGGGCCAGGAACAGCAGGTTTACGACTACTACCGCAAGAACCCGCAGGCCCTCGCCGGTCTCCGCGCCCCGATCTTCGAAAACAAGGTTGTGGACCACATCATCGAACTCGGCGACGTGACCGAGAAGAAGATGACCCGCGAAGAACTCGCCAAGCTGATCGAAGCTGGCGAAGAAGACGTTCCGGAAGAGCACCACCACTAAGGTCTGCTCCGACCAGAATTTTGAAAAGGCCGTCTTCGGGCGGCCTTTTTGTTTATCCGGAGCCCGGCGCATATCTGTGAATGAACCAAGTGGCCGATAGCCCCATTAGGTCGACAGTGACCATGGAGGATCAAGGCCATGACCAAATACACAGCAGACGCCGACAACCAGCCCAAGGGCGGACACAACCGCCGGTTGGCACTCGGCATCGATCCTGATGATTTCGCGGCCGAAGCCGGCATCACCACCGAACAACTTCGCGATTACGAGCGGACGTCACCCGACCACGACTTCGATCGCGAAGTCGCCCGTCGCGTCACCGCAACGCTGGACCGGCTGGAGCGCACCCATCCAAATATGGGCGAAGGCTTCAGTGACCATCCTGATCGCAATAGCCCCATCCTGGTTCACCCCAATGGCGACGCGGAGCTCGACCATTCAAACCACGAACGGCTCGACGCTAGCGAACTCGAGAACTCCGGCCTTGCTGGTGCCATCATCTATGACGGCAATAATGTCGAGTTGGGGCGAGTTTCGCATCTCCACGGCAGCGGCAGCATGGCCGAAGTCGTGGTGTCGCTGACCCTGCCCGGCCAGGCAGCCCGGCAGGTAGCGCTTGGCATATCACAACTGGATTTCATGCGCGACGACACCGGCCGCGTACACGCTCTCTGCCGCCTGACAATGGAGGAACTCTCCATGCTGCCGTCACATCATCACCATCACTGATTGGAAGGCGGACGATTGACTGTGAAACGGGGGAAGAAGGCTCCATTGCCTACATCCTGTTTCAACGTCGCGTCCGCTAATTAACTGTAGATTATGACAAATTCAGATATGCTGCCCCATCGAAAACCGGTGGGGCGACGTTGGGGCAGATCTACTTTGCATTAGTGAACCCAGCGATCACTGCGATCTTCGCAGGGGTTTTCCTGTTTCTATGGCGGCGCTGGCGTCATAGGTCGCAGCTTCTGATCCTGTCCGCCGCCTTCACCATGGCAGCTCTGGGCTTCGTCTTTTACGACATAAGTCCGGTCCAGGACGAACTGGTCAATCGCATCGTCAGCAATGCAAGCTTTCTTACTGCCATTACCCTGATTGCCGTTGCTGCACTGGTGCGTGCGGAGGTCGCCGTTCCCAAGCCATGGTTTGCCACCGTACTCGGGCTTTCGGCACTCGCATTCACATGGTTCCAGTTCGTTGTCGATTCTGTAGACGCGCGCGTCGTCATTATGGGGCTGTCGTTCGCAGCGCTGGCGATGACGGTCGCATTGCTACTGCAACGACAGAAGCCCAAATCCACGGCCGACCGCATGATCATCGCGGCGGCATGGCTCGGCGTCATTACCTCCCTGACCCGCCCGATTCTGGCGCTGGTGGGTGTTATTTCCCCGGGCGACGGCGCGTCGGTCCAGCAGTCGTCCTACTGGCTGACCATCCAGGCCTTTTCTCCCATCGTCACCGGCACACTCGCCCTGTTGTTCCTGGCTGCCCTCAGTCTTGATACGCTCGATGCAATGTCCAATGCTGCCAATAGCGACTATCTCAGTGGCCTGCTCAACCGACGCGGCTTTGAGGGCGCGGTAGGCAAGGCCCTGGAGAATGCAGCGGGCAAGCCAGCGCTCATCCTGGTTGATATCGATGATTTCAAGCGGATCAACGACACCTATGGCCATAAGGTGGGGGATCAGGTCATCGCCGGCGTGGCGCGCGCCCTCTCCACCCATGGCGGTGCTGATTTCGCCGCGCGGATTGGTGGTGAGGAGTTTGCGCTCTTCTATGCGGACAGCGATGTGGCGCAGCTCCAGCAGAACACCAACGCCATCCGCAGCGCCCTGATCCGGATGGGCATTCCGGGTATCCCCCGCGAACACATCATGACCGCCAGCTTCGGCATCCATTGCCGGCGCGGCGATCAGGGGCTTTCGGAAATGCTGAGCGAGGCGGATCGCGCGCTCTATCGCGCCAAGGATTTGGGCAAGGATCGCGCCGAACTCTCCACGCCCCATTTGCGCACCGTCGAGGGCGGAACGCGCTCAGCAGGCTGAGCCAAGCGCGCTCCGGACTTTACTTCGCCATTCCGGCAAAGAAGTCGTCGGGACCATCCACTTCCACCAGCCTGCGCCTGTCGATCAGAAGGAACCGCGTGCCGATCGCCCGGAGGAATGTCCGGTCGTGGCTGACGAGAATGCTCGTCGCGCCCTGCCCTCGGATATCGTCTTCCAGCTGCTCCTGCCCCGGAATGTCCAGATGGTCGCCTGTGAAGAATCCGTTTTTGTCAGGCGAGGTGTGAGCTGACGGCGCTGCTCGGGAACAGGACGGCGGCCAGGATCAGCAACAAAAGCTTCCTGAACCATGCCAGGAGGAGCCTGAGGTTGTGGCCAATGGCGCAGAGCA
>JAAZLP010000231.1 GCA_012799265.1 Phyllobacteriaceae bacterium
GATCAGCGGGCACCAGCTCTTCAAGCGTTACCATCTCGAGAGCGGTCTGTTCGGGCGCGGGTTTTCTCAACATGACCCAGTGAATCAAAAACCCCCGGCAAACGCCAGGGGTTTGTCAGCAGTCTGAGGCCCCGCAGTGCGGGGCCTTTTGTTGTTGCTCAGCTGCGGGCTTTCTTGGGCTTGCTGCGCAACTGGAGAATTGTTGCGGCCAAGACGCCCAGCGCCACGATGCCAATGATGATGGTCGCCAGGGCGTTGACGTCGGGCGAAACACCCAGGCGCACCTTGGAGAAGATCAGCATGGGCAGGGTCGATGAGCCCGGGCCGGAGACGAAGCTTGCAATGACAAGGTCGTCGAGCGAGAGCGTGAAGGCGAGGAGCCAGCCCGAGACCAGCGCCGGAGCAATGATCGGCAGGGTCACGTCAAAGAAGGTGCGGAGCGGTGAGGCCCCCAGATCCATCGCCGCTTCTTCGACGCTGCGGTCAAAGTCTGCGAGGCGTGACTGGACGACGACGGCGACATAGGCTGTGCAGAATGTCGCGTGGGCGATGATGATGGTCATCGTGCCACGACCCTGCGGCCAGCCCAGCATGCTCTCCATGGCGACGAAGAGGAGCAGCAGGGAAAGACCGGTGATCACGTCTGGCATGACCAGCGGCGCGGAAACCATGCCGGAAAACAGCGTGCGGCCCTTGAAGCGGCGGAAGCGAACGAGCGCCACGGCCGCCAGCGTGCCGAGCACCAGCGCGATGGTTGCGGTGATGGCGCCGATCTGCAGGCTCAGCCAGGCAGCGCTCAGCATCTGCGGATCGCGGAAGAGCTCGCCATACCATTTCAGCGAGAAGCCGGACCACACGGTCACGAGGCGGTTCTCGTTGAAGGAGAACAGCACCAGCGAGACGATGGGCGCATAGAGGAAGGCAAAGCCGAGAACGGCAGCGATGGGGAGGAACCAGCCACGACGGAACATGCTACTTCTCCACCACGGCGTTCTGGAACCGCTGCAGCAGCATGATCGGCACGACCACGACCACCAGCATGGCGCAGGCCACGGCAGCCGCACGCGGCCAGTTGGTGGCAGTGAAGAATTCGTCCCAGAGCACGCGACCGATCATCAGCGTTTCCGGCCCACCCAGGAGGGATGGGATCACGAATTCGCCGATGGCGGGAATGAAGACCAGCATGGAGCCGGCGACAATGCCCGGTATCGAGAGCGGCAGGGTGATGGTGAGGAAAGTACGCAGCGGCTTGGCGCCGAGATCTGCCGAAGCCTCGAGTAGCGAGTCATCGAGCTTCACCAGCGTCGTATAGAGCGGCAGGATCATGAAGGGCAGGTAGGTGTAGACCAGGCCCACATAGACCGCGAAATCGGTCTGCATCATCACCAGCGGCTCGATGCCGAAGAGCCCCAGGAACTGGTTGATGACGCCATTGCCCCGCATGAAGCCGGTCAGCGCATAGACGCGCAGCAGCAGCGAGGTGAAGAAGGGCAGGATCACCAGCATCAGGAGGATGCTGCGCCACTGGCCCGGTGCGCGGGCAATGGCATAGGCCATCGGATAGCCGATGAGGAGGGTGATCACCGTTGCAATCGCTGCAATCCGGATCGAGCTCAGATAGGCCGCGACATAGAGATTGTCGGTGAAGAGACGGATATAGTTGTTGAGGTGCAGGGTGAGCTGCACCGTGCCTTCGTCGGTGGTGAGCAGGGGCGAGAACGGCGGGCGGCCGAACTGCTTGGTCGCCAGCGAAATGCCGAAGACCACGAAAAGCGGGATGAGGAAGAAGACCAGCAGCCAGAGGAATGGCGCAGCCAGCACGAGCATGCGGCCGGTGATGCCGACCTTGGCGAGGCCGCGTTCAACCGCATTCCAGGGCTTGAGCCGTCGGGGCGGCGGGATGGTGGGGTCGTGGGTCGTGGTCATACCGTCAACACCGAGCCAGCGTTGTCGTCCCAGGTCACATAGACCTTTTCTTCCCAGGTGATGGCGTCCGGATTGCCGCGCACCGAATTGGTCTGGCTGACGCGGATGCGTTTGCCGCTTTCAAGCGCCACCTGATAGACCGAGATGTCGCCGAGATAGGCGATTTCCTCGACCACGCCAGTGGTGACATTGGCGTTTTGCGGATGCTCGGGTTTTTCACGGCTGAGACGCATCTTTTCCGGACGAATGGCCCACCAGAGGATCTGGTCGGGGGCGCAGTCGACGCCGTGACCGACATAGATGTCGCAGCCGAGTTCAGCGGAGCGGATGCGGATGTGGTCGGGCTCGTCTTCGGTAACGGTGCCTTCGACCATATTGGCCGAACCGATGAAGTTCGCGACGAAGCGCGAGTTTGGATATTCGTAGATGTCGGTGGGTTCACCGATCATCACGATCTCGCCCTGGTTCATGACGCCGATGCGGGTCGCCAGCGTCATGGCTTCTTCCTGGTCGTGGGTCACGACGACGAAGGTGACGCCCAGGCTTTCCTGGATCTTGACCAGTTCGAACTGCGTTTCTTCGCGCAACTTCTTGTCGAGCGCGCCAAGCGGTTCGTCGAGCAGGAGGAGTTTGGGGCGCTTGGCGAGGGCGCGGGCGAGCGCGACGCGCTGGCGCTGGCCGCCGGAAAGCTGGTGCGGTTTGCGCTTGCCATAGTCCTGCAACTTGACGAGGGCGAGGAGTTCCGTGACGCGCGCAGCGATCTCGTCCTTGGGCAGGTGATCGCGCTTGAGGCCATAGGCAATGTTCTGCTCGACAGTCATATGCGGGAAGAGCGCATAGGACTGGAACATCATGTTGACCGGCCGGTTATAGGGCGGCACGTCGGTCATGTCCTGACCGTCGATCTCGATGGTGCCGGAGGTCGGGATTTCAAAGCCTGCCAGCATGCGCAGCAGGGTCGACTTGCCGGAGCCCGATCCGCCCAGAAGGCAGAAGAGCTCGGAGCGGTAGATGTCGAGCGAGACATCATTGACTGCCGAGACGTCGCCGAACTTTTTCGAGACGTTCTTGATGCGGACGAAAGGCTTGTTATTGGCCGCGTCGCGCCAAGGGCGGGTATCGATCGCGAGCTGGGGCTTCTTGGCCATGGCAGTCTCTACCAGAAATGGATGAAGGGGCGGCTGACGCCGCCCCTTGGATGAAGTGTTACTGACCCGTTTTGATGCGGGTCCACGTGCGGGTCAAGGTCTCTTCGAAGTCGGGGCTGTGCGCCTTCATCACGAATGCCTTTTCGATGGTCTCTGCGGGCGGGTAGATGCCCGGGTTCGACTTGACTTCTTCGTCAACGAATTCAAGCGCCGGCAGGTTCGGGTTGGCGTAGAAAACGTAGTTGGTGATGGCAGCCACAACCTCGGGCTCGAGGATGTAGTTGATGAACTTGTGGGCGTTGTCCGGATGCGGGGCATCGGCCGGGATCGCCAGGAAGTCGAACAGCGTCGCCGCACCTTCCTTGGGGATCAGGTACTGCACTTCGGTGCCTTCGCCGGCATTGTCCGAAGCGATGAAAATGTCACCGGAATAGCCGAGCGAGAGGCAAACCTCGCCATTGCCCAGATCGTCGATGTACTGCGACGAATGGTAGTAGCGGATATGCGGCTTGATCGAGTTCATCAGCTCTTCGGCCTTGGCCAGGTCATCAGAGCTTTCCGAGTTCGGGTCGAGGCCGAGATAGTGGAGCGCAATGCCCATGACTTCGGACGGGCTGTCGAGCACGGTCACGCCGCAGGAGGCGAGCTTTTCCACGACTTCCGGCTTGAACAGGAGATCCCAGCTGTCGATCGGGGCGTCGGCGCCGAGAGCGGCTTCGACCTTGGCGACATTGTAGCCCAGACCGATTGTGTTGATCATGTAGGGCACGGCGTGCGCGTTGTCCGGGTCCTGAGCGGTGGCGGTGGCCATCACGGCAGGGTCGAGATTGCCCAGATTGGTCAGCTTGGACTTGTCGAGCGGCAGGATGAGACCGGCCTTGATCTGACGCTCGACGAAATTGCCCGACGGCACGACGATGTCATAGCCCGAATTGCCGGCCAGCAGCTTGGCATCGACGATTTCGTTGCTGTCATAGACGTCGTAATTGACCTTGATGCCGGTTTCCGCCTCGAAATTGGCGATGGTGTCCTCGGCAATATAGTCGGACCAGTTATAGACGTTGAGAACCGGCTCTTCCTGGGCAATCGCCGGGCTGGCGACCAGTAGAGCGCCAAGTGCAATGGCGAGCGACTTGTTCATGTGGGTAGTCTCCTATGGGGACTGTGGTGGCAATGGCGTCTTGCGGACGGCCGGTTTGAACGCGAAACGCGTTTCCGCGGAAAGAGCCGCGGCTCAGCCCCGGGGGCTCATCTTTGAGAACCCGGAATGACGAAAACTGGAAAGTGAATCAGATATTGGGCGTCGCGCCCGTGGGCGGCCGGTCTATTCGCTGCAATTTGCCCGGAGCCGGGCTCACATCGAGGCGCGCCAAGCGCGCCATCAACACTGTCTGTGATCAGCGAAGTGCCCTTTCCCTCGTAAACGGGAGGCAAAATATCGCCAAATCCCGGGTGCCACAAGGGATTGTTGCGGAACTATTTGCATGCTTGACCGATGTCAGGGGGCGGCGCACAAGCGAGCATCAAACATTGCCTGTCGCCGGACGGGCTGTCAGTCGGAGTGGTATTAAATGAGCGGCAAGGCTTATCTATCGATCACCAGCGAGGTGAAGGCAGCGCTGGCGGCTGGAAAGCCGGTCGTGGCGCTGGAATCGACCATTATCACCCATGGCATGCCCTATCCACAGAATCTGGCCATGGCCCGGGAAGTGGAAGATGTGATCCGCGCCCAGGGCGCCGTCCCGGCCACCATCGCCATCATGGATGGACGCCTCTGCGTCGGCGTCTCGGGTGACGATCTGGTGCGTCTTGCCGAAGAAGGCCACAAGGCCGCCAAGGCCAGCCGTCGCGACGTGGCGGCGCTGCTCGCCAGTGGCGAAATGGCTGGCACCACTGTTGCGACGACCATGCAGATCGCGGCACTTGCCGGCATTCGCATCTTTGCCACGGGCGGCATTGGCGGCGTTCATCGCGGCGCCGAAGACAGTTTCGATATTTCCGCCGACCTCGAAGAACTGGGCCGCACGCCTGTTGCCGTGATCTGCGCCGGTGCAAAGTCGATCCTCGACATCGCCAAGACGCTGGAAGTGCTGGAAACCAATGGCGTGCCGGTGCTCGGCTTTGGCACCAATGATTTCCCGGCCTTCTGGGCGCGCGAAAGCGGGTTCAAGGTCGATCATCGCTTTGACGACGCCGAGAGCGTTGCCAGGATGCTGGCCGTTCAGGCCGATCTGGGCATGGGCGGTGTCCTCATTGCCAATCCGATCCCCGAGGCGGATGCCTGGGAAGCCTCGGCGATTGAAGCCTTTATCACCCAGGCGCTGGCCGATGCTGATGCGCAGGGGATTGCTGGCAAGGCGACGACGCCTTTCCTCCTGCAGCGCATTTTCGAATTGACCGGCGGCAAGTCGCTTCAATCCAACATTGCGCTGGTCAAGAACAACGCCCGCGTCGCCGCAGATATTGCCGTGGCGCTCTCTGGCCTCGTCGATGGCAAAGGCGTTCGCCGCGTATGAATTCCAGGGTTCTCGTTGTCGGCGACGTCATGACCGACATCATTGTCCGGCCCGAAGGTCCAATCGTGCCGGGCTCGGATCGCCGTGCCGAAATCCGCAATCGCCCCGGTGGTTCGGGGGCGAATCAGGCCGTCTGGCTAGGCGCAGCGGGCGCCGATGTGATCTTTGCTGCGCGTGTCGGGGCTGCCGACCGCACCATGTATGAGAACTATTTCCGTGGCCTCGGGGTCGTGCCGGCGCTGGCGGCCGACAAGGATCTGCCTTCAGGCGTCCTGGTGACCATTCTCGACCCAGATGGCGAGCGTAGCTTCCTCACCGATCGCGGCGCCAATCTCAACCTCTCGCCCAAGGACCTGGCTGAGGACCTGCTGGAAGGCGTCGGCCTGGTGCTGGTCTCGGGCTACAGCTTTTTTGCCTCGGGGCCGCGCCAGGCGGTGCAGAGCCTTCTGGTTTCAGCGCGCCAGCGCGGCATCGCCATCGGTATTGATCCGGCCTCGGTCGCTTTTCTCGCTGAAGTCGGACCAGAAAATTTCCGCGAATGGGTCGGCAAGGCCGACTGGCTCTTTGCCAATGAGAGCGAAGCCGAGCAATTGACCGGCATCGCCGATTTCGACGACCAGATGCTCGATCTGGGCCAGCAGTTTACCCATGTCGTCATCAAGCGGGGCCGGTTTGGCGCGGTACTGGGCGGTCGCAATGGCATCAGCATCAGCCGCTCGGCGCCCCTGGTCGAGGTCGTCGATACGACGGGGGCAGGGGATGCCTTTGCCGCCGGATTTGTCGCCAGCATGATGCAAGGCGAAAGCCACGAGGTCTGCCTTGAAGCCGGCATTGCCGGCGGGGCACGGGCCGTCCAGTTCGTGGGCGGTCAGCCGGGCTAGGCCGGGGCTGGGCCGGCCAGCGAGATCGAGCCCCGAGACTGAACAGGGCGGGCGCGTTCTATGGCGCCGCTTACCATGGCCCGGATGTCGTCCTCGCTGTGGTGCTCAAAGACTTCGATGAAGGCGATATTGGCGCGGCGCAAGGCCTCGCGCTTGACCGCGTCCCGCGCGGCAGCATCGTTCTTGTGGTGCCCGGCGCCCTGGAACTCGATGGCGGCCACGCCA
>JAAZLP010000232.1 GCA_012799265.1 Phyllobacteriaceae bacterium
CGATGATCTCGACCAGGATTTCCCTGCCGACCTTCCGCGCTGCATCGAATGTCGCCCGGATTTTCGCGATCTGCTCGGCTCGCATCGCCTCCGGATCGTCCGGATGGAAAAAGCACAACACCTTGATGCAATGGTCAACCGGCCAGTCCACCAGCCGTGAACCAAGGTCCTGCGTGAACTCGAATTGCAGTGGTCGCGAGCCTGGCAGCTCGATTGGTTTGGCAACCCAGAGGTTACGGATCGCCGAGGCGGCATAGAGCGCGTCGCGGCCATATTTGTCGTCGATCAGCATGCCAAAGCCGTCCCGGCCATTGGCAATCTGTGCCGCTGCCTTCACGGCCAGCACCTTGAAATCGGGCAGCCGCGCCAGCTTCTGCGCATCCCCGCCGCACATGTCTTCCATCTGCAGGCGGTGGTCGATGGCCAGCGCCATGAGTTTTGGGATGTCGCGGCGCCGCGTCGTCGCCCAGTGGACGTGATTGATCGCCTCGTCCTTGCGCAGGGCGTGTTCCGTGCTGCCATGGTCAAGGAAAAAGCTCAGCTCGGTCCAGGTCGGGATTTCCGGCGCGCAGAGCAGGCGGCTGACGGCAAAGGCCCCGCAGGCATTGGCCCAGGTGGCGCTGGTCTCATGCGGCTCCCCGCGCAGCCATCCGCGCAGGAACCCGCTCATGAAGGCGTCGCCGGCCCCCAGCACGTTGTAGACCTCAATGGGAAAGCCTTGGCCGACAATGCCGTCTTCGAGCCGGTCCGGGATGGCGCCGTCATAGACGATGCAGCCCATGGGGCCGCGCTTCAGGACGATCACGGCGGAGGACAGGGACCGGATCGTCCTGAGCGCGTCATGGAGATCGTCGTCGCCAGAGGCGATCAGCACCTCCTCTTCGGTGCCGACGATCAAATCGCATTCAGGCAGAACTGTTTTGAGATGGGCCGACACCTTGTCCGAGGCGATGTAGCGGCTGTCGCCCGCATCATGTCCGGCGAGGCCCCAGAGATTGGGACGGTAGTCGATATCGAGGATAACCCTGGCGCCATTTTCCTTGGCGAGCCGCATGGCCTTGCGCTGGGCGGCATCGGTGTGGGGTTTCGAGAAATGCGTACCCGTAACCAGAACCGAACGGGTTTTGGCGATGAAATCGGGGTCGATATCGCCTTCGTTCAGGGCGCCGTCCGCGCAATTGTCGCGATAAAAGATCAGCGGGAAGGACTTGTCGTTCTCGACCGAGAGCAGCACCAGCGCGGTCAGGCGCTCGGGGTCGGTAACAATGCCCCTGGTCTCGACCCCTTCGCGCGCCAGCTGCTCGCGGATGAAGCGGCCCATCTGTTCGTCGCCCACGCGGGTAACGAGGGCAGACTTCAGCCCCAGCCGCGCCGTGCCGACTGCGATATTGGTCGGGCAGCCGCCGACGGATTTGGCAAAGCTGCCAATATCCTCAAGTCGCGTCCCGATCTGCTGGCCATAAAGGTCCACCGAGGCGCGCCCGATCGTGATGACGTCGAGCGTCTTTTCCGTGTCTGTGCTCTGGCCGCTTGGCACCGCCATCCTCCCTGCGAGTGGCTTCTTATGGTGGTGTCAATGAAACATGAATTCCAAACGCACACAAGATAGAATGTATATTCTATTTATGGAATGTCACTTCCGCTGCCGCTTTTCCGCAACAGAGACGGTCAGCGCCATGGCAAAGGCCATGCTGGCCGAGAGCGACCGGAACCCGGCATGGTCGGCCTCGACCAGTTCGAACCATACATCGGCCACCTCTGCGAGCGGCGACAGCGCCGAATCCGTCAGCGCCACGACAGGAATGTTTCGGCCGGAAAGGGCCCGGGCCTGTGCTGCGCTTTCGGACGCATAGGGCGAAAAGCTCACGGCAAAGCCGACATCCTTCTTGCCCGCAAGCGAGAGGAGATCATCGTCGATCCCGGCCTCGGTCCCTACCATCTGGCAGCGCACTTTCAGCTTGCCAAAGGCATAGGCCATATAGGCGGCGATCGGGAATGATCGGCGCTTGGCGATGAGATAGATGGTTTCCGCGCCTGCAAGGAGATCGACGGCCTTTTCGAAGGCTTCTGGATCAATGGAGGACGAGAGCGTCTCGAGGCTCGTGTGCGCCGCGGCGACAAAGCTCGAAAAGATCGCCGCGCTTTCCTCCGGCTGCCCGCCATCGGCCGCCAGCTTGCGCAGTCGTTCTTCATAGGAGGAGGTCCGCTCCCGCAGCCGTGCGCGGAAAATCTGCTGCAGCCCTGAAAACCCGTCAAAGCCGAAACTCTGGGCAAACCGCACCAGCGTCGACGGCTGCACCCCGGCGCTCTCGGCAATGCTCGCCGCCGTGCCAAAGGCAATCTCGTCGGGATGGTCCAGCGCATAGGCCGCCACCTGCATCAACCGCTTGGGCAGCGATGTCCGCCGCTCCAGAATGGCGGCACGCAGGCCCTCAAAATCCTCGGCGACCGGCGTGGTGATGTCGGACACGTGCTTCTCCCGGAATAAACATTCCAGATTTGGAATGAATCGCGCATTTCCGCAAGAGAAGGCACCAAAGGAAAGGGCAGGGCGCTTTCACGCCCCGCCCCGAAATTTACGCCGGAACGGCGCTGGTCGTCGGCGACCGGTTCTCGACCCAGTAGATATAGGCCGATGCCGCAACGATCAGCAACGCACCCGGCCAGAACCAGATCGTCGGCTGCTGCCCCAGGGCAATCCAGCCCACGAGCCCGCCCAACAGCACCTTCACATCGGCAAAAGGCTGGAGATAGGTCGCGTCCGCCCGCTGATAGGCAAAGGCCAGTAGATAATGCGCAATTGCCGTCAGCGCCCCGAGGAGGATCAGCAGCAGGAGGCCGCTGCCACCCGGCAGCGCGAAGGGGAAGCCCGTCGCCAGCCCTGCCGGAAGGATGCCGCCCAGCGCGTTGACGATGAGCAGGATCGCCAGGTGGTTCGGCGTCATCAGCACCAAGAGCGACAGGGTGAGCGTCTCCGGCTTTTCGCCGCGCAGCGTCAGATATTTCGTCAGCACGTCCGTGCTGGCCCAGAGCGCTGCCGCAAAGATCGGAACCAGCGTCTGCCAGCCCAGCCCTTCCGAGCCGACGCCGGAAATCAGGATCGCGCCGGCAAAACCCGCCAGAGCCGCAATAAGGCGGGCCCGCGACACCTTTTCGCCGAGGAACAGGGTTGAGCCCATGATGACGAAGAGCGGGCCCGTCGCCAGCAGCGTCACCATCTGCCAGATAGGCACGCCGCTCGCGAAACCATAGACGAAGACATGCACGCCAAGCGCCGACACAAAGGCGCGCAGCTCATGGGCAAGGGGGTGATCGGTCTTGAGATTGTGCAGCCCGATCTTGAGGATCAGCGGCAGCGCCAGCAC
>JAAZLP010000233.1 GCA_012799265.1 Phyllobacteriaceae bacterium
ATACGGCCAACGAGCTCGACTACTACAAGAACGGCGGCATCCTGCACTACGTGCTGCGCAGCCTCGTCGCCGCGTAAGCAGCGCTTACTTTTCTCTTTGATTATGGCGGTCCCTAGGGACCGCCATTGTTTTTTCAGGCTGCGAGTTTCTTCGGGTGCGCTGTCTTTAAAGTATCGGCATCGCGCGCCGCGTCCGCTGAGATCCTGGTCAGCAGCTTTTCCAGGTGAGCGGAAGTGGCGCCGCGTAGCACGGATAGATGGCTGATATGCACCGGCTTGAACCCGACAAATTTGAGGATCTGGTTGGACACGGTGCGGAAATGGGCATTGGCGTAAAAGCTGGCCATGAACCAGTTCGGTGTGTCCGATGTCACGACCAGCCGGGCGGACCGACCTGCCATCAGGCCTAGTGGCAGCGGCTTGTTGGCGACATAGCGATAGGCGCTGCCCGATTGCAGGCCGATATCAAAGAGCGCCTTTAGCTTGGCGGGCATGCTGCCCCACCAGAGCGGGTGCACGACCATCACGTGGTCGGCCCATACCATTGCTTCCCAGAATTCACCGACGTGACCCGTTAGCTCGGCGCTCCCCGGTTTGCGGGTCGTCATTTCCGGCACTGTCATCTCGGAAATATCGAGCCGCCTGACCTTTATCCCCCGCTGTTCCAGCGTCTCAGCATATCGGTTGGCGACGGCACCGCTGAAGCTGGGGGAGAGGGGGTGTCCGTTGAGAATTAGGCAATTCGGCATGCGTGCTCCAAAAAGTTGACCGCGGTCAATATTCATCTGGCTCTAGCCCACTTTTTGACCTTGGTCAATTTTGTTATGAAGGCGTCATGGTCCAGCGCATCAAAAACGTTCAACCTCGATCCGGTCAAACCCGGGCCGCCATTATCTCCGCAGTCGAGACGCTTTGGAAAACCCGCAGCTTCGATACGATCAGTGTCGCCGAGATTGCCGTAGAAGCGGGCGTGGCAAAGGGTTCGGTGCTCGCGCACTTCTCCGAAAAGCTTGCAATCCTCGCCGAATTTCTCGGGCGTGCCCTTGATCAAGCAACGAGCGATCTGGAATGCGATGGGGACTTCGCCAGGAACGCACAGAGCCTCGCCGGATCCATCCGACCTCTCCTGGCCTACCTCCTTCGGGATAAGGCCCTGCTGCGCCTTCTCACCACTGATGGTGATGAGGGCCAGTGTCATGACATCCTCGATCCCGCGCTGCTGCGTCTGCGCGGCGCGCTCGCCAGCGGTTTCGCGACGGCACAACTGGATGATCCTGATCTTTGCGCAGACGTTTTCATTGCGCTCGTGGTTCAGGTCGTGGTTTCGGGGCATGTGACTGATGCTGACGAGGCGCAGCAGGAGTTGGGCCGGCTCGCTTCCATCCTCTATCGGTAAGATAGTTCTGCTCTCACCCTCTTTTGACTAGGCAGGCCGCAAGACTGCGGCTTACAACTCTGCCCATGCTCAGACGCCTTGTTTCCGCCGCGATTGCCGGTGCCGTCCTCGCTTTTTCTGTTCAAGCGCCCGTTTGGGCGGAGGATCTGCGCGCCCAGCCAAAAGCGGTAGTGGAACTCTTTACCAGCCAGGGCTGTGCCCAATGCCCGCCCGCCGATGCGCTGCTGACGTCTCTGGCGACGCGCGAAGACGTGATCGCCTTGGCCTACCATGTCGATTATTGGGACTATATCGGCTGGGAAGACACCTGGGGCCAGAAAGCCTTTTCGGACCGCCAGCGCGCCTATGCCAAGAGCTGGGGCGCTTCCAGCGTCTTCACGCCTCAAATGGTCATCAATGGGTCGGAAGGTGTGGTCGGCTCGCGGCGCGATGACGTGCACGGGGCGGTGGCCTCAGCGCAATTGCCGCTGCCGGTCGATGTCGAGACCCATGGTGATATGCTGCGTGTGGTCATTCCGGCTGACGCGTCGCTGAGCAATGCCAATATCTGGCTTGTCCGCTATCTCGATCGCGCCGAGGTCAGCATCGGGTCGGGTGAAAATGCCGGCAAGTCCATGGTCTATACGCAGGTGGTGACGGACCGGCAGATGCTGGGGCTGTGGGAGGCCTCTACCGGCGGCACCATCAAGCTGCCGTTAACCGAACTGTCCCAGACAGCGCAGGGCCCGGGCGGCATCGCCATTCTCGTGCAGCAGGAGCGCAACGGGCTTCCCGGCCCCATTCTGGGCGCAGGCTTCCATCGCCTCTGACAAAAAACCCGCTCCTGGGGGAGGAGCGGGGAAGACTGACTAGGTCAACAAGAAGTTTGGGACTGGCAACGAGCCTTCAGGTTTGGGGGCTCGGTAGGCTCGTTGCCAGCCACTGGAGGCAATGATCAAAGCTTGGCGACGCATTGGGGCGGGGCTTTGAACAAATCGTGGCTGAAATGGGGTTTTTGTTCCCCTTGCCTTCCCGGCCAATCCGGCTGATCATATCCGTCGACGACAGATGCGAGGTCTCGTGCAAGGTCCCGAGAACGATTTGCGACCCGGACTTTCTCTGGTGCATGTGGGAGAACCACAAGCGCAACACAGCCGCCCCGTGCCTCCGGTCGTCGCCTTCGATCGTCGCGAACTGATGCAGATTCTGTCTGTCTATGGCCGCAAGGTCGGGCAGGGGGAATGGCGCGATTACGCTATGGACTTCCTCAAGGATCGGGCGCTCTTTTCCATCTACGCCCGCATGTCGGAGCGACCCGTCTTCGTCGTCGAAAAGAACCCAAAGCTGAGAAACAGGCAGGGCCAATATATGGTCATCAACCAGCAGGGCCGCATCCTCAAGCGCGGCCATGACCTTGGACAGGTACTGCGCGTTCTCGATCCGGATCTGGTGGTTGTGGGATGAAAAAGCTGGCTGCCCTTGGCCTGAGTGTTCTGCCCTTGGCCTCGCCAGCGGTAGCCCAGGATTGGGACAGCTATTTCAACATGGGAACATTTGCGGCAGGTGGCGGATCGGACGCCAATGGCTGGCTGAGCCTTGAATGCGCTGACCCGGACAGCGGCTTCAGTTCAGCTGGCCGACCCTTTCTTTCCGTGACCGTCATGAGCGGTATTTCGCTCAACAAGAAATCCTTGGCCGATGGCTTGGCGTTTTGGGTCGATGACGGACAAAGCTATGTCCTGCCCATGAGCCTCGAAGAGGGCAGTTCGACAATCCTCCACTATGACCACAGCGACGATAGCGTTGGCGAAGTTCTCGATCTCATCGAGGCGCTGCGCAAAGGCGGCAACGTTGGTCTGGAGATGGGCTCGGAGTTTGTTATGAGGGTCACCTTGGAAGGGTCGTTCCAGGCGCTGGAATATGTCGAGGCTTGCATCCGGGACGCGCAATGAACGCAACCCGACGGGCGCGGCAGGACGATGTTGCCGCCATGAGCCGGGTATTGATGGCGTCCATCAATGAACTCTGTATAGCCGATCACGGTAATGAAGCCCGTAAACTCGCCGCCTGGACCCGCAACAAGAGCGTTGAGGGCGTTGGAGCGATGCTGGCCAACCCAGACTTCGAAATGCATGTGGCGGAGCGCGACGGTGAAGTGATTGCCGTAGGGGCTGTGACCAGCGACGGGACTATAGCGCTAAATTACGTCGCGCCCTGGGCTCGGTTTTCCGGGGTCAGCACCATGATGCTGAACACGCTGGAGGTGGCCCTGATCGCCATGGGACACAAAGAGGCGCGGTTGGAGAGTACCCGCACGGCAATGGAGTTCTATACGCGCCGCGGCTGGGTCGTCGCTGGTCCCCAGGCTACAGGACGCGTGGTCAACGGATTTCCGATGATCAAGACATTGAATGCCGACTAGAGCGCCTTCTGCAGGTGCACGATATCGTGCCAGCGGTCGAATTTAAGCCCGACACTCCGATAATAGCCGACGCGTTCAAAACCGAACTTTTCGTGGATGGCAATCGAGTTCGCCGTATCCGCAGTAATCACCGCTAACATCTGCTTGAAGCCATGCGCCCTGGATTGCTCCAGCAGCGCCGTCAGCAGCCTGGTCCCTACCCCGCGGCCTTTTTCCGCCGGGTCGAGATAGATCGAATCCTCGCAGGTGAATCGATAAGCGGCCCGGGGGCGATAGAAGCTGGCATAGGCATAGCCTATCGTCCGGCCTTCGCGCTCGGCGATGATCACTGGATGTCCGAGCTTCATCAGCCCCGCATATTTTTCCGCGATGCCCGCTTCGTCCGGCGCTTCGGTATCGAAGGTGATCGCCGTGTGCTCGACATAGTGCCGATAGATGCGGGTAATGGCCGGAACGTCAGACCAGGAAAAGGGGCGCAGGATGGTGTCGTCGGACATCTGGGTGCTCAAACAAAAGGGCCGAAGCTTTTGTAAGCTGCGGCCCGATTTTTCGTCCAACCAATTCGCTTGATGAAAGCCATCAAGCCTTGTGGTGCTTACTCGCGGTTGCCGAAGAGGCGGAGCAGCATCATGAAGAGGTTGATGAAGTCGAGGTAGAGCGACAGGGCGCCCATGATGGCGTTCTTGGCCATCACGTCGGCACCGTAGTGCTCGGAATAGCTTTCCTTGATCTTCTGGGTGTCATAGGCGGTCAGACCTGTGAAGATCAGGACGCCGACAACCGAGATCACGAATTCCATCATGCTCGACTGCATGAAGATGTTGACGATCGAGGCGATGATGATGCCGATCAGGCCCATCATCAGGAAGTTGCCCATGCCGGTCAGGTCACGCTTGGTGGTGTAACCATAGAGGCTCATCGCGCCGAAGGTTGCGGCGGTGATGAAGAACACCTTGGCGATCGAGGCGCCGGTATAGACGAGGAAGATCGAGGACAGCGACAGGCCCATGATCGCGGCGAAGGCCCAGAAAGTGGCCTGTGCAGCGGGCACGGAGAGCTTGTTGATGCCAAAGCTCAGCACCAGCACAAAGGCCAGCGGCGCCAGCATCACAACCCAGGAAAGCGGGCTGGTGAACAGCAGGACGCCCCACTGGGTCAGATAGCGACCGCTATCGAGCTGTGCGACAGCCTGAGACGGATCAACGGTGACGGCAGCGTTGGCAGTGAACCAGGCCACAAGCCCGGTGATCACCAGGCCGATGCCCATGTAGTTGTAAACACGCAGCATATAGCTGCGCAGGCCCTCGTCGATGGCCAAGGCCGAGCCGGCCCGCGCATTGAGGGTCTGACGGTCATATTCAGCCATTAAATGTTCCCTTTCCCAATAGATCATGCGGTCTTGTCACCGCCGGGGGCAATCTGGCTTTTGCCACTTGGTTGGGAATATGGGGATAGTGCCTTTCGATGACAAGGAAAAATCAGAAGCAGCGACAGGTTGAAGTGGCCCGATAACCCCATTGTGTTACGCTTCGCGTCGAATCATGCCTCCGACGCCAGGGAGAAAATCATGCCCCGGCTCTTTACCGGCCTCGAAATCCCGCCCGATATCGGTTTTGCCCTGTCGCTGAAGCGTGGTGGCCTCATGGGCGCGCGCTGGATCGATCCGGACGATTATCACCTCACCCTGCGCTTCATTGGTGATGTCGATGGCCAGACCGCCGATGATATTGCCGATGGCCTCGACCGCCTTTCCAATTCGATGCGTTTTCCCGTC
>JAAZLP010000234.1 GCA_012799265.1 Phyllobacteriaceae bacterium
CCTCCTGCACAGCGGCACCCAAGTCCCATTCGCCGCTCCGGACACGCTCCGTTAGTCCGGGTTGGTCACCGAGACAATCCAGCGCCGAGAAGAGCCCTGCCGATACCATTTCGACGGCATCGAACATGAAAGAAGCGACAATATCCACGGCGGTTGCGGGCGAGCCCGGCGGCAGTTTTGCCGCTACCGCGTCGACGAGGGCAGATTGGCCTCCAGAGGCTGATCGCTCAAGAAGAGCATAGAGTTCTCGCGCAGCATGATCGGCGTCCGCGGGTGCGACCGGTACGCCATTGAGCTGATGGGTAATCACCTCGATATGGCTGACGACATGTGGCGCCTCGCTTTTGGGAATGCCCGACAGGCGGCAAGAGACCCGCGCCGCGAGGGGGAGCGTTATATCGGCGAGGAGATCGCCGCCGCCTCTCGCAAAGATCCGCTGGGCGAGTTGGTCGGCTACATCTCGCGATATCGCACGCACAAGCTCGGGCTTGAGTGTGGAGAGGCCGGAAATGGCTGCCATGCGCAAAGGCCGGTGATGCGGCGAGCCCAGGGCAAAGAGACCCCAGCGCAGGAGACGGTATAGGTTGTCCAACTCGGGCCCGAGGCCACCCTCCGGGAAGGGATGGCCCTGGGCGCGCGGATCGCGGCCGATCTCATAGAGCGCGTCATAGGAAAGGACGGAATAGCCGCCGCTGGAGAAGGCAAACAGTCCATCGCCGGAGCGCAGCGCTTCAGCATAAAAGGGGTAGGGCGCCTGCCAAAAGGCAGGGTCACTTGGGACGTCGAAGACGTTCATCTGCTTTCGCTTTCAAAATCTGATCATGACAAGACGGCCCGGCCAAGGGGCAGGGCGCGCATCGAACGATGCAGATGGATCAGCGCAAGCGGATGGAAGCGGTCATCGGTAACCTCGTTGTTTCCCGAGCATAGGCGAGCCCGATGCTCGGAGTAAGCGGTGGCTAGACGTCGAGATCGGTAACGAAAGCCGCGTTTTCCTGGATGAAGTCGAAGCGTGCTTCGGGCTTGTTGCCCATCAGGCGATCAACGGTCGACTTGGTGGCATCCCGATCGTCGAGCACCTTGACCTGCAGCAAAGTGCGGGTCTTGGGCGACATTGTCGTTTCCCTCAGATGCGCGAATGGCATTTCACCCAAGCCTTTAAAGCGGGTGACGTCCACCTTGCCCTTGCCGGTGAACTCGGTCCGCATCAGCTCTTCCTTATGCGCATCATCGCGGGCGTATAGGGTCTTTGCCCCTTGGGTAATGCGATAGAGCGGCGGCATGGCGAGGAACAGATGGCCGTTCTCGATGAGGCGCGGCATTTCCTGGAAGAAGAAGGTCATCAGGAGAGACGCAATATGGGCGCCGTCGACGTCCGCGTCGGTCATGATGATGATCTTGTCATAGCGCAGATCATCTTCAGTATAGCGGTCGCGGGTGCCGCAACCGAGCGCCTGGATCATGTCGGCAATGGCCTGGCTGGCATGCACCTTGTCGCGGCTGGCGCCGGCAACGTTTAGGATCTTGCCGCGCAGCGGGAGCACGGCCTGATTGGCGCGATTACGCGCCTGCTTGGCAGAGCCACCTGCCGAGTCGCCTTCGACGATGAAGAGTTCGGCGCCTTGAGCGGCATTCTGCGTACAGTCAGCCAGCTTGCCTGGCAGGCGCAGCTTCCGCGTGGCGCTGGCCCGGTCGATTTCCTTTTCCTTGCGGCGACGGAGGCGCTCCTCGGCGCGGTCAATCGCCCAATCGAGAAGTTTACCCGCCTGCTGCGGGGACGCGGCCAGCCATTGGTCGAAGGCATCACGCAGCGCGGTATCCACCATGCGTGTGGCCTCACCGGAGGCGAGCTTGTCCTTGGTCTGGCCGACAAATTCGGGCTCGCGAACAAAAACGGAGAGCATTGCCGAGCAGCTGGCAAGCACGTCCTCGGCCGTCAGATTGGCCGCGCCCTTGTTCTTCGTGAGCTCGGCATAGTTCTTGAGGCCGCGTAGCAGCGCCATGCGCAGGCCTGCCTCATGCGTACCGCCATCCGGCGTCGGCACGGTATTACAGTACGACTGCATGCTGCCATCGCCCAAGGTCCAGGCGATTGCCCATTCCACCGAGCCGTGGCTGCCCGGCTTGCCGCTTCTGCCGGAAAAGATTTCGTCGGTGATACGCGTTTCGCCTTCGATCCGCGCGGCCATGAAATCCTTGAGGCCCTCGGGATAGTGGAACACGGCCTTGGCCGGCACCTCGTCGGTGGCAAGGCTCTCGTCGCAGCTCCAGCGCAGTTCGACGCCGCCGAAGAGATAGGCCTTGGCGCGTGTCATGCGGAAAATGCGGCCCGCCGAGAAATGCGCCGTAGGCCCGAAAATTTCCGGGTCCGGATGGAAGCGCGTGGTGGTGCCGCGCCGGTTCTGGACGCGCCCGACATTTTCCACGTCCTGAACGACCTTGCCGCGCGAGAAAATGATGCGGTGCAGCTGCTGGTCGCGCGCGACTTCGACGACCATGTCGTCGGAAAGGGCGTTCACCACTGAAACGCCGACGCCGTGCAGGCCCCCGGAGGTCTCATAGGCCTTGCTGTCGAACTTGCCGCCGGCATGGAGGACGGTATGGACGATCTCAAGCGTCGAGCGACCGGGGAATTTTGGGTGCTTCTCGACGGGAATGCCACGGCCATTATCGGTAACCGTAATGTATCCGTCGGCGCCCAGGTGAACCTCAATGCGCGTGGCGTGGCCGGCAATGGCCTCGTCCATGGAGTTGTCGATCACCTCGGCAAAAAGGTGATGATAGGCATTGGTGTCGGTGCCGCCGATATACATGCCCGGCCGGCGACGGACAGGCTCAAGGCCCTCAAGGATTTCGATGTCGGCGGCGACATAATTCCCAGCATTGGCCGCCGGAGCCGCTTCCGGCTTGGGCGTCCGCTTGGCAGGTTCTGGAGAAGGCGCGGCGGTTCCGAAGAGGTCTGACATGCACGTTCCAATAAGTCCGCCCGAATCGGGCAACGCAGTTTTCTAGCATAAACCAAGCTGTCCTGCGGGTCTGGCGCAGTTCGCCAATTCCCACAGCGTGGCGGAGGAGAATGCCGTCAAGATGAACGGGTGAGGAACATGCAACCCGGCGCGCGGGCCTGTCCAGATCGGCACACTTCCGTCCCAAGATAGCGCGCCAAGTTTACCTCTCGTTTGCTTCTTGGGAGCACTTTTTTAAACGCGTCCTGATAAAAACCTCGCCATACGGTTTTTGTTTGGAGTTGCCGTATGCGAGCCGACCTGTCGAGTACTGCGTATCAATCGAACAGCGTCGTTTCGAAATCTGTCGGACATTGGCCGATAGCCGGACTTGTGAGTATTGCGTACCGGCTGGCCAATTTCCGCGTTTCGCGTTCCGGCGCTTTGCTGGGTGCCAGCCTGCTTTTCTATTTTGCATGACCTGACTTGCGCTGCTTTGGCGGCGGAGTTAGGTTTTTGCCGTTCAAGATCGGCGTCCACGCGAGAGGGGAGGGCTGCATGACTGTTTTTCAGACGCATCGCTCCCGTGGACCCGTCCAGGCCCTGTGGCACTAGCTGCAGGGCTGACCAGCCCGGTCCGGACACTTTCGTAACAGTTCCGTTCCCTCTGGTTTGCCCGTCGTGGCGACCTGGCCGCAGCCAGGGCGCCGACCTGATGGCAAAGGCGCCCATACGTAACCGGCGCCGAACCAGTGAGCGACTATCATGGGCATGATCAGCCTTCGCAATGCCGGCCACCGTGCGGGCGAACTTCTGTTTTCCAACCTCAATCTCGTTATCGGTGATGGTGACCATGTGGGGCTCGTCGCGCCCAATGGACGGGGCAAGTCGACCCTCCTGCGCGCCATGGCGGGCCTACTTGAACTCAGCGAGGGCGAGGTTACCCGGTCGCGGGGTCTTGCCGTCGGCTATGTGCCGCAGGAAGTGCCCGAAGCGAGCCTCGGCATGTCGCTGCGCGACTTCGTCGGCAGCGTGCTCGATGCCGATACCCTGGAGAGCGAGGGCTGGCGCATCGATGTCGTGCTTGACGAGCTGTCCTTTCCCGAGGAGGTAAAGGACAAGCGTCTGGCCGAGCTCAGTGGCGGCTGGCAACGCATGGCTTTGTTGGCGCGATGCTGGGTGACGCAGCCGGATGCGCTCATCCTCGATGAGCCGACAAACCATCTGGATCTCGGGCGCATCATGATGCTGGAGGAGTGGCTCTCCTACGCGGCGGGCTCGCTACCGGTGGTGATCGCCAGCCACGATCGCGCCTTTCTTGATGCCACGACCAATCGCACACTGTTTCTGCGGCCCAGCGAACAGGTCTATCTGCCGCTTTCCTATTCGGCGGCGCGGGCTGAACTTGATCAGGTAGACGCGGCGGCGGAGGCCCAGCGCGAGCGGGATCTCAAACAGGCCGCCCAATTGCGCAAGCAGGCGGCCAAGCTCACCAATGTCGGCATCAATTCCGGCTCTGATCTCCTAACTGTAAAGTCCAAGCAGCTGCGCGACCGGGCGGAGAAGATCGAGACGGCGGTGCAGGAGGTTCATCGCGACCGAACGGGTCTGGTGAAGCTGGGCAATTCGGGCGCCGAGGCCCGGGTTATGATGACGTTCGACAATATCGTGATCTCCACGCCGGACGGCCGCGCGCTCTTCAAGGTCGACAAGCTGCACATCTTTCAGGGGGACAGGATTGTGCTCCTCGGCCGTAATGGCACGGGGAAATCCCAGTTCATGCGGGTCGTTACCGAGGCGCTGGGTGGCAAGGCCGTGCCGGGGTTGAAGGTCAGTCCGCAGGTTGTGCCGGGCTATCTCGATCAGGCGCTCGCCTGGTTACCGCTTGAGCCATCGCCGCTCGACTACCTCCTTCATCGCTTCGATGAGGGTGACCGTCGCACTATCGCCCTCCTGGCAGGTGCGGGCTTTCCGGCGGATCGGCAGACAAAACCGATCAGGACGCTTTCACTGGGGCAGCGCGCCCGCGTGGCCTTGCTGGCGTTGCGGCTC
>JAAZLP010000235.1 GCA_012799265.1 Phyllobacteriaceae bacterium
AACCCTGCCCTGGAAATCCTGCGCGCCAATGAGCAGGTCCGCGCCGGGCGGGCGGGATCGCAGCGCATCCCTGAAATCCGTGGAGAAGAATACATCGGGCGCGGCCGGACCGCGATGGCTCACCCCCCGAGCAGGGTCACCATTGGCATAAAGCGCGGCAACGAGCCCACGCGCGTGTTCGATCAGTTCGTCACTGGACCACGCGTGAGGACCGGTCGTGGGGGCGGGAAGGATCTTTT
This sequence comes from Phyllobacteriaceae bacterium, assembly GCA_012799265.1. Taxonomy (GTDB): domain Bacteria; phylum Pseudomonadota; class Alphaproteobacteria; order Rhizobiales; family Devosiaceae; genus Devosia. The sequence goes on from JAAZLP010000235.1 coordinate 240, forward strand.
CGACATCCACCACCTCCTCAGGTTCGTCATACGCTCCGCCATCCCCGAAAAGAACCTCATCGTCGAAATCGGCGATCAGGTAGCGCTGCGCTACCCAGCCCGCTTTGCTCATGTCGGCTGAACGCATGAGACACCAGCGTGGCGGCAGGGCATCGAGTTCCGCTTCGGTCATCACCGAGAAATGCGCCATCGTGTAGAACGGCACGCAGGTGATCTGCTGCAAACCCCGCTCGTCATGCGCGAAGGTTTCTATAACCGGATAGTTGGTGCCCGGGCCCATGCGGGCGTTGAGCACATCGTTGACCCCAACATCTATGACCCGCCATGCGTCGGGACCGTGGCCGTCGATCTGGGCCTGAGCACCTGAAGCGAAGAAGGGAAGCGTCATCGCAGCGGCCGCCGCAGCAAGTCCGCGAAATTGTCTGTTCCCAAACATGGTCATTCCACCTCCACGATGGCGCGGCCAAGTACGGTCTGCTCGCTGATATCGAGATACCGGACCTCATAACGGCCCGGCGCGTCCGGCATGGACAATTCGAGCCTGGTTTCCTCGCCGATACGATGGGCTTCGATCCAACTGAAATCGGCCTGATCGGCACGGGCGAGCGAAACGCGCTGGTCGGCGCTGCCGGCACCACCGGACCAGGAAACGGTGATGGTCTCGCCAGGGCTGGCCTGCGAAGGAACGACGAGACCCACACCGTCATCAAGCGGAGCGTCAGCCCCGACGACTTCCAGCATGCGGCTGGAAACCGTGCGGTCGCCCTCCTGCAGAACATATCTGATCTCGTAAAGGCCGGGCTCGGCGGGCGCGTCGAGGTCACCCTCAAGATTATCCCTGACGCGGATATAGTCCCGATAGCTACCCTCGTCGGCGCCAGCCGGAACAATGGTGATATAGTCCTGGGGATGAATGGCTACAGACCAGCTGATGCGCAGCGGTGTTTGTGCACGCGCGATATCCGGGCCATCGAGGACAACCTCGGCCGCGACGACCTCAATAGAAGTTGATGCAAGTGTCCGTGCGCCTTCCTCCAGCACATAGCGCACTTCGTATAGTCCCGGTTCGGCCGGGGCGGTCAGACTGTTTTTCGTGTCGTCGCGCACCCGCTGGTAATCGGTGTAGGCGCCTTCATCGGCCCGGGCAGGAACGATGGTAACGTAGTCCTGTGGGTGGACCGAAGATGACCAGGAAACAGTGAAGCTGGCTCCTGTCGTGACCACTTTCGGGGCGGAAATGGCCATCTCGGCTTCCACCACCTCCACCGGGGTCGATGCCAGCGTTCTCGATCCCTCATTCAGCACATAGCGTACCTCGTAAAGTCCCGGGTCGGCGGGGGCGACCAGGCTGTTTTCCGTGTCGTCGCGCACCCGCTTGTAATCGGTGTAGGCGTCTTCGTCGGCGCCGGCAGGAACGATGGTGACGTAGTCCTGGGGGTGAATAGAAGACGACCACGAAACAGCAAAGCCGGCGCCCATCGTCACCTCGTCGGGAGCGGAGATTGAGACTTCGGCTTCGATAACCTCCACCGGGGCAGAGCCCAGCACGCGTGTGCCTTCGTTCAGCACATACCGCACCTCGTACAGCCCCGGCTCGGCGGGTGCAGTCAGGCTACCCTCGGTGTCGCCGCGCACCCGCTGGTAGTCGCCACGGGTGTTCTCACCCGCCCCAACGGAAACGATGGTGACATAATCCTGCGGATCGATCGCGGACGACCACGAAACGGCGAAGGTGGCGCCGGTAACGGCGGTAGCGGGCGCATCAAGTTCGATCTCGGAATCGACCTGGTATTCCGGTTCGGGTTCAGGCTCCGTCACCGGCTCGGGCGGGGAGAGCGGCTGAAGATCCACGATATTTTGCACATGAGCCAGCGCATCGCGCAGCTCATCGGCATTTTGCGCGGGCACGAACACCCCGCCCGTGTTTTCCGCAATACAGGCAAGACCGGCGTGTTCTTCTTCGGTCAGATCAAAGCCGACCACATGGGCGGTGAAGTTGACGCCTTGCTGCGACAGTTCCGCCGACAGCGCACAAGGATCGGCCTGGCAGGTTTCCAGCCCGTCGGAAATCAGGATCACGGTAGCCCGCGTGTCGCGATAGGAAAGCAGTTCGGCGGCCTGGCGGACGGACTCTGTGAGCGGCGTGCGCCCGCGTGGCATGATCCCGTTGACCGTGGAAATGAAGGTCGCTCTGTCCAGCGGGGACGGTGCAATCAAGGTTTCGATATCGCTGCAGTCGCCTTCGCGCCGATGCCCGTAGGCCATGAGCCCTATGTTGGCGCCCTCGGGCCAGGTGGCGATGAGAGCACCCATGACCTCGCGCGCGATCTCGACCTTGGAGACGCCATCGATCTGGCCCCACATCGAGCCCGAGGCATCATAAACGACCGCGACATCCTCAGCGGCATCGGCCACCGTCGGTGCCAGAAGCGGTACAAGCGCAAACGACAAAATGGCGAAAATTCTCATTGTGCATTTCCCTCGTTGGCGCGCGTTCAGGCGGGCACTGCGTCACCGTCAGTCTGGGGTTGCCCGCCCACGGCCCGCTCCTTGAGCTTGCGGAACTTGCTCGACATTTGCTCAAGCCGGGCCTCCCATTCCGGGTCGGGCTCCTGGCCCTCAATCGTTTTGAAATAGACCTGCATCAGGCAGGTGATGGCGAACGGCTCTAAAAGCGCGGCCTTGACGGCCCAGGCGAACAGAAGCGCGAACACGAACCCGCCAGCCGCCCATGCGCCGGGCATCAGGTAGACGACCAGTGCCGCTGGGGCGAGCATCACCAGGAACACCACAAAGCTCAGGAGATTGACGATGATGGCCAGCCAGGCGGCGTTCTTGAGCATCACCTTGTAGTTCTGCCCATAGAGCACCAGCGCGTCCTTGGCCGAGCCCCACGGATTGGTCGAGCCTGTTCTGATGGCATAGGCCAGGATCACCTCGTCGATGAATCCGACCGCAACTTGCAGAAAGGCATGCAGGATGCCGGTCAATTGCCGGGCGCCGGGTATCGGCAAAATGGTAAGAATACCGCGGACCAGCCCGGTAACCGCCCGCAACACGCCCTTGATGAGTTGATCGACCGCGAACAGCACGCTGGCCTGGGCGAACCGCTCCGTCACGACGGCCCTGCCATGCTCAACCTGCGAGCGCCCCTCGGGCATCGGCTTGCCGTCGATCAACTCGACCAGCACGGCGATATGGCCGGCCTTGACGATGTAGAGGATATATTCGCGCGCCCAGTACACTACAACCCCGACGATGCCGAAACCGATCAGGCCGCCCCAGAACGTCGAACCGGCCTGAAAACCGGCATCGCCAAGGGCGCCGACACCGAACCCGATACCCGCACCTGCACCGGTTACAAGGATATAGGCCAGCGTGATCCCGAAATAGACCCCTATTCTGAGCACGACGAAAGGCAGGGTCTGCATCATCAGACCCATCGCCCTGCCAATACTAAAATCCCACATGCATCCTCCGGTTACGCTCGCTCTCATCTGGCGGGCTTCCTAAGGTAACCTGAGTCGATCCACGCTTAAGAATAGAGCATTTGCTCTATTGACGGCGCAGAACGGCGGTTATTTGCCGCCGGCAAGTGTCGCGAGTTCCGCTTTACTGGAGATGCCGAGCTTCTCGTAGATGCGCATGACCTGATTACGTACGGTGGATGGTGACGTGCCCAAGACGCGCGCCACTTGCTTGTTGGTCATCCCGGATGCGAACAAGCCGGCGACCTCGCGTTCGCGTGGAGACAAGCCTGAAAGGGTCGGGTGGATCGACAGGTGAACGAAGTAATTGCTGCCGAACCGGGACATGCGTGCATCAAGAAGTTCTCCGTGCCAACGTTTGCCGCGCTTGAGCAGCGTCATCACGTCGGCAGGCAGCTGCGCAATACACCCGCACCACTCCTGCCCGGCAAAGTCGTCAAACGGCCCTTGAGTGCACAGCACCCAGCCTTCCCGGTCCACGAGCGCAATCGCCTCATGTTCCATTGCGGCGCGGCCGGTCCACAGTTCGCGGTTTATGCGTAGTGCTTGAGACAGGTGCGGCATAAGCATCTGCTTGAACCTGCGCTCGCTGTTGGAGAAGGTCACCGGTCTGTCATCCGCGCAAAGCCCAACGAAGCTGACATAGCCGTCGGCTTTCTCTCCGACGATTGTCGCCATCATGTGCGAAGCATCGAAGCGCCGCCAATGCTCGTTATAGGCCAGACTTGCGTGATAGTCTGGAACGTCATCGAAGCGGGCGGTCGCGCCGAGACGATTGAGCGTGAGGTCGCAGAAGCCATCCTCTCGGGCGACAGAGTCCCATTCGCCCAATATCGCCTCGCTTTGGTTGAGAACGGTCAGATCCGTGACCAGTCGGCCATTGGCCCAGCCGCCGCCCCATACCCCGAAATCGAAGGAAATGAAGCGCTGCAGGTTTTTCAGCACGCGGAGACGGAGTTCGTCGGGCGTGCATTCCGAGGCGTCATGGTAGATTTCCAGAAGAAAATCGCTGACTCCCGTTGCATTCTCTGGTCCCCCTGCCACGGCAATTTGCCTCCCCTGTAAATGCTCGCAACAGAGCATATACAGACGATAAGAAAA
>JAAZLP010000236.1 GCA_012799265.1 Phyllobacteriaceae bacterium
CTTTTCGGCTTGCTCGGTCTTGCGCATCGACTGCTCGGCGATGTGATCGAGCTCTTCGGTCGCCTTGCGCTTGGCGACGAAGTCCGGGTCACTGGCCAGGGTCGGACCGATGCGTTTGGCAAGGTCATCGAGGGCGCGGTTCTGCTCTTCGAGCCGTGCTAGCGCAGCAGCACGCTGATCGACCAGCTTGGCGCGCTCGGCGTCCACCGTGCTCATCACGGCTTCGGCATCGCTGACCTCGCGGGCATGACCCTTGAGCATGTCGCGGGCTTTCGCCTCGGCGCTGGAAATGCGTCCGGACAGCTCGTCCTGCAGGGACGGATCCAGACGCAGCTTCGCCAGCTGGCGGAACAGCTCCGCCTCGCCTTCCTTCATCTTGCTGATGCGCTCGGCGGAACGGGCGACGCGCTTGGAAATCTCGTCTTCCTCGCGGCGAATGTCGCGCATTGCTTCTTCAAGGCTCGCCAGCGCCTGTGGACCTCTAATGCTCATGGTCTCACCACTGCGTCACCGCGCCGCCCAGGACGGGCATTTGATACTCAACGTCGAGGAAGCCATCGGACTTCCGGCCAACGATATTGCTCTGGATGATGCCATCGTCGCGCTTGTCGGCAGCGACGGCGTTATAGACGCTCTCCGGCACGCGGACGCCCCACATCGAGACGACGTCCGTCTGTCCGCTTTCCTCGTTGAGGATGGGCAGCGACAGCACATTGCCATCGGGATCGAGCGCTTCGACGACGACATAGTAATTGGTGGCGTCCGTATTGACCTCGGGGAAGGTCCAGAAGCCGGACTGCACATCGGCGCGATTGACGATGCGCAGCTGATAATTCTGCCGCAACTGATCGCGCAGGGCGGTCAGGCGTTCGATGGTATCTTCGGCGCCCGCGCGGTTGCCTTCGGCCACAAAGGCCTTGCCGCGAGCGACAAGCGCATCGGCCTGGGTGACAGCCTGCTGCACCTTGGTTTCGTTGAAAATGGTCTGGTAGAGGCTGTCCATCTGCGCTGGCAGACCTTCGGTCAGCTCGATGCGGGCAGCCTCCGCCTGGCCGCGCATCATGGGCTGATAGACGCCAAAATAGCCGACACCAGCGACGAGCAGGACAGCCAGCAGGGTCAGGACCGGTCGGCCCCACTTCTTTCGACCGACATAGAGCCGGGCAAGGCTGGTGCCCAGACCCGGGGCAGGGGGCTCATAGACGAAGCGGCTCTCGGCAAGAGCCGCAACGCCTTCGCGCAGGATATGGTCCGGAACTTCGATGCCCTGCTGGTGGTAGACCGAGCGCAGCCGTTCGATGAGCTGCTTCTCGCGCGCGACCCCATCAAGCTCGCGCGTCACCAGGTCCTGCCGGTGACGGAGCGTGTCGACCACGTCCATCGCCAGCATGACTTCATCCAGCGGGGCAACCGTTTTGGTGCTCGCCTTACTCATGGGTAGTTTTCACCCGTTCCGGTCTAGTGCCTCAGTTCCTGGTTTCGAGCAGCAGCGCATTGCCATCGGCTGCCAGCGCGGCCAGACGACGCTTGCCGTCTTCAACGGCATCGCGGATCTCGGCCGAGTTCTTGGTCGAGGCGACGCGCATCTCGTTGATGATGGTGCGGCTCTTTTCCTGGAAGTTGACGACGCTATCGACCAGCTTCTTGACGGCGTCGGCGCGAACGGTCGGGCCGTAGCCGGCGCGGACAGCTTCTTCCTGTACCTTGTCACCGATTTCGCTGAGCGTTTCGAGCGACTTGGACATGCCTTCCTTCATCGCGTTCAGCGTCGCGGTGGATTCATGCAGGCCGAACATGCCGGTGAACGAAGCCGACAGCGCGGTCAGCACGGTTTCGTTGGTCGAGAAGAACGAGATCGACTGCTGGTAGACACGTTCCTTGGCATTGGTGGTCTGCATCAGACGCGCCATGACCACTTCGGAAGTGTTGTAGGAGATCGTCAGGTTGTCCGAGAGATCCTTGGCGATCTGGTAGCGCTTTTCCTCGTTCTGCATGTCGCGCAGCTTTTCGTCGCGATCCATTTCAAGGCGGGCGCGATCGGCCGGCACGGTGCCGGCATAACCGGCGACAGCGGCGGAAGCCGCGTCCAGAATGACCTTCTTCTCGCCAAGGCGCTTCTCGGCGGTATCAAGCACTTCGAGCGCCATCACTTCGGCCTGCTTGA
>JAAZLP010000237.1 GCA_012799265.1 Phyllobacteriaceae bacterium
CCGTTCGATCCGTGGGCGTCAGCCAGCCAATGCGTGGGCAGGGTGGTGGGCAGGCTCGAATGCGCTTACGGCGACGCCGTCATGCGAGGCGGAGACGAAGCTGCCGGGCGGGATCAACTGCCATTCGGGACCATCGCGGTCGAAGGGTTCGGAAACGAGGCAGCGGCCAAGACGATTGCGGAAATTGCCGGCGTAAAGGGTCGGTGCATGGCTCATCGTCGAAAAGCGCACGGCATAAAGGCGCTCGCCATCGGAAAAGGCAGCCGTGAGCTTGAGCGGGTCTGCGCCGGCACGCTCGGCGGCCGCAAGTACGCGCGCGACGGCTCGTGCGGTGGCGCCGTGCGGATCGTGGTCGAGGCCTTCGGCGAGCATCAGGAGGAAGATCAGTTCGGAATCGGTGGTGCCATGCATCTGCGCGTAGATGTCGTCAGGCAGGCTGTCGACGTGGCGGCGGCGGATCAGCGGGAAACAGCCGATCTGGCCATTATGCATGAACGACCAGCGTCCGGAGACAAATGGATGGCAGTTGTCGCGGCTGGTGGCGCCGCCGGTGGAGGCGCGCACATGGGCCAGGAAGAGGCCGGAGCGGATCTGCTGGCACAGGCTTTTCAGGTTGCAGTCGGACCATGCTGGCAGCACATCCCGGTAGCGTCCGGGCTCGGCGCGATCGCCATACTAGGCAATGCCGAAGCCGTCGCCATTGGTGGCGGTCTTGGCCTCAAGCGCATGGTGGCTTTGCGCAATCAGCGACTGCTGCGGGGCGGTGACGATTTCTTCCAGAAATACCGGTTCGCCAAGATAGGCAGCCCACCTGCACATGATGCTTGTCCCTCACACTAGCGCGCGCCGCGGATGTTCCAGTGTTTGCTAAAAAACGCAAGAAAGGGTGAATGAGGCGGTGGTGATTGCGCGGACACGAATAATGCCGGATAGCAGTGCTGCGTGAATTGACCCCGACGAGCCCGATAGAAATTAGAGCCCGATGACCCAGAACACCTCTCTTTCCCTGCCCGGTCTGGGCATTGTGCGCCTTCCCCACGCAGAGGGGCTTGAGCTTCCCGCCTATGAGACCGCCGGAGCTGCCGGCATGGATCTGCGCGCCGCCGTGCCTGACGCCGAACCGATGATCCTCAAGCCTGGACAGCGCGCACTGGTGCCGACCGGACTGATTTTCGAGATACCCCAGGGCTTTGAGGGACAGGTGCGGCCACGTTCGGGCCTTGCGTTCAAGAACGGCGTGACGTGCCTGAACACGCCCGGCACCATCGACAGCGACTACCGTGGCGAGGTGAAGGTGCTGCTGATCAACCATGGCGAGGCCGACTTCGTCATCGAGCGCGGTATGCGCGTTGCGCAGATGGTGCTCGCAGCGGTGGTGCGATTGCGCGTCGAAGAGCGCAGCCTTGCCAGCGACACAGTGCGCGGCGCGGGCGGTTTCGGCTCGACGGGGACGGCATGAGCGCCATGACGACGCCTCCAAAGCTGGTGATCTTCGATTGCGACGGTGTGCTGGTGAATACCGAGGAGCCCGCCAACCGCGTCCTGTCGCAATGGCTGAGCGAGGCGGGCCTGCCGGTTACCTATGCGGATTGCCGAAGGATCTATTC